>DATHZW010000198.1:0-5410 GCA_035458405.1 Steroidobacteraceae bacterium
TCTCGTTGCTGGTGCCGACGGTCGGACTCGAACCGACACGGGAAACCCCACTAACCCCTCAAGCTAGCGCGTCTACCAATTCCGCCACGTCGGCAACTTCAGGAAACTCGATTACTGGCCGGTCCCCGGAGCCGCCGGCTCCGTGGCAGGCGCCGGGACTTCGTCCTCGTTCAGCGGGGCCTGGGCCGGCGCCGCGGGCTCGTCCACAGGCGCCGACTCGACCAGGCTCGCCGGCGCCTCTACGCGCTGGGTGGCAACGTAGGTCAAGGCGATGCTGGTGACGAAGAACAGGGTGGCGATGACCGCGGTCGCCTTCGAGAAGAAGGTCGCCGAGCCACGCGCGCCAAACACGGTTCCCGACGCGCCCGCGCCAAAACCGGCCCCGGCGTCAGCGCCCTTGCCGCGCTGGATCAGCACCAGCCCGACGATCGCGACGCACAGCGCCAGATGAAAAGTGATGAGCAGTGATTGCAGCATCGGATGTTCCCGTTCCTCAGGTCCCCTGCTTCCGCCCGCCCCCGCAGATCCGGCGAAATTCCTCGCCGTTGAGCGAGGCGCCGCCTACGAGACCGCCGTCCACATCCTGCATCGCGAACAGCTCGGCGGCGTTCGCCGCCTTGACGCTGCCGCCGTACAGGATACGCAGGCAAGCGGCCATTGTAGCATCCTTCTCGGCCAGTCGCGCACGCAGCAGGGCGTGCACTTCCTGGGCCTGTTCCGGCGTCGCGGTCTTGCCGGTCCCGATGGCCCACACCGGCTCGTAGGCCAGCACGGCCTTCATGAACCCGCCGGCGCCGGCGACGCCCAGGACGGCATCCAGCTGGCGCAGGACCACCTCTGCGGTGCGTCCCTCCTCGCGCTCCTCGAGGGTCTCCCCGACGCACAGGATCGGCGTGATGCCTTCGCGCTGGGCGGCCGCAAACTTGCGGGCGACCAGCTGGTCGTCATCGCCGTACAGCGCACGCCTTTCGGAATGGCCCACGATGACGTGGCTGCAGCCGACGTCCCTGAGCATTGATGCCGAGATCTCGCCGGTATGGGCGCCGATGGCCTCGGCACACACGTCCTGGGCACCCAGGGACAGGCTGCTGCCGCGCAGTTGCCGGCCGACTTCCCAGAGGTAGACGAACGGGGGGCAGACCAGGATCTCCGGCCCGCTGTCGCCCTGATCGGCCGCCAGGATCGCGTCGACCAGCCCGGCGTTCTCGGACCGCGAGCCGTGCATTTTCCAGTTGCCGGCTACCAGTGTTCGACGCATTGTTCAATGCTCCAGATGGCGCCGCCATGTCGCCGGCACCCCGAAAAGGCGCGCAAGGATAAGCGCACACACTCCCGAGATCAATGGCCGGGACACCCCGTCAGGGCGCCGCCTGCCGGACTACCTCGGCCAGGGCCGCGGCATGGGCGGCCACCGCGGCATGATCCTCGCCCTCGACCATGACCCGAATGACGGGCTCCGTGCCGGACGCCCGCAGCACGACCCGGCCGCGGCCGGCCAGGGCCTGCTCGACCTTCGCGACCGCCGCCGCAACGGCCGGGTGCGCGGCAGCATCGAAACGCTCGCCCACCCGAACGTTGACCATTTCCTGCGGGAACCTCTGCATGCCCGCGGCCAGCTCGGCCAGGCCCTTGCGCGTCCGCTTCATGACCGCCAGCACCTGCAGGGCCGCCACCAGCCCGTCGCCGGTCGTGGTCTTGTCCAGGCACAGCAGGTGACCGGAGGTTTCCCCGCCCAGGACGCCGCCGAGTTCGCGCAACATCTGCAGCACGTAGCGGTCACCCACCGCGGCGCGACGGAATTCGATGCCCAGTTCCCGGAGTGCCAGCTCGAGACCGAAGTTGCTCATGGCCGTCCCGACGACCGGGCCGCTCAACTGGCCCTCCTGCTGGCGGGCACGCGCCAGCACGTACATCAGCTGGTCGCCGTCGACGGTCCTGCCGAGGTGATCGACCATCACCAGCCGGTCGCCGTCGCCATCGAGCGCGATACCGGCATGCGCCTTGACGCCGGCGACCGTCAACTGCAGCAGCTCCGGCTCGGTCGAGCCGCAGCCCTCGTTGATGTTGCGGCCGTTCGGTGAACAGCCGATCGGAATGATGTCCGCACCCAGGTCGGCCAGCACCCGGGGCGCAACCTTGTAGGCCGCCCCGTTGGCGCAGTCGATGACGACCTTGAGGCCGGACAGGTCCACGCCCGCCGGCATGGTCGACGCGCAGAATTCCTGGTACAGGGTCCGCTGCTTGTCGACCCGCAAGGCCTTGCCGAGCTGCTGCGACTCGCGCGTCAGGGCCGGCTCGTGCAGATAGGACTCGATTTCCTGCTCCAGCTCGTCCGGCAGCTTGGCCCCGTTGCGGTCGAAGAACTTGATGCCGTTGTCTTCGTAAAGGTTGTGCGACGCGCTGATCACGGCGCCGAAATCGCAGTTCAGCTTCTGCAGCATGAAGGCGATTCCGGGTGTCGGCAGCGGGCCCACCAGCAACACGTTCACTCCCGCCGCGACGAAGCCCGCCTCGAGGGCGGCCTCGAACATGTAGCCGGACAGGCGCGTGTCCTTGCCAACCAGCACCGTGCCGCCGGCCGGCGCGAGCACGCGCGCCGCGGCGCTGGCCAGCCGCAGCGCGAACTCGACCGTCATGGGTTCGTCCCCCACCTTGCCGCGAACCCCGTCGGTGCCGAAATACTGTCTGCTCATGAACCTCTCACTGTGCCGGGCGCCACCGCCGCAGGGCGGCGGCAATCCGGACCGCATCCACCGTTGCCGCGACGTCGTGAGCCCGCACGATGGCGGCCCCGCGTTCGGCCGCCAGGGCGGCCAGCGCCACGCTGCCAGCCAGCCGCTCGCCGGCCGGCCGCCCGGTCAACTGGCCGATCATGCTCTTGCGCGACAGCCCCGCCAGCACGGGCAGGCCGTCGCGGCAAAATTCGCCGAGTGCGGCGAGCAATGCCAGGTTGTGCTCGAGCGTCTTGCCAAAGCCGAACCCGGGGTCGATGACCAGCCGGGAGCGGTCTATGCCGTCAATTTCGCAGGCCCGCACCCTTTCCACCAGGAAGTGGTGCACATCCCGCACCACCTCGTCATAGCGCGGCGCGGCCTGCATGGTACGCGGCCTGCCCTGCATGTGCATGAGGCAGACGGCCACGCTGGAGCCGGCGACCGCGTCAATCGCGCCGGGCGCCTGCAGCGCCAGGACGTCGTTGATCATCGATGCGCCGGCCGCGATCGCGGCCCTCATGACCACCGGCTTGCTGGTATCGACGGAAATCGGCAGGTCGATCTCGGCCACCAGGGCCTCGACGACCGGGATTACGCGCTCAAGCTCCTCGTCCACATCCACGGGTTCGGCGCCCGGACGCGTCGACTCCCCGCCGATGTCGATGATGCCGGCGCCCTGGGCGGCCATGCGCCGGGCCTGGCCGATCGCCTCCTCCGGATCGAGGAACAGGCCGCCGTCGGAAAATGAATCAGGGGTGACATTCACCACCCCCATGACGATCGGGGTGGTCAGGTCGAGCGAGTGAACACCGCAGGTCAGCAGCATGGCGAACCAGCCGGGGACCGTCCCCGATTGCCGTCAACGAGCGGCCGGATGGGCATGGGTCAGCAACCCGGGAACCGGGGACAGCCCCCAATTCTCAGTGCTGGCTGGCAGGCGGACCCACGGTCGGTCCAACCGGCACGCCGTCCTCCGCGGTGGCACCGCCCGTCGGGGTGCCCGCATCATCCCACCCGTGGGGCGGTCGCGGCGCACGGCCATCCATGATGTCCTTGATCTGGTGCTCGTCGATTGTCTCGTAGCGGATCAGCGCCTGCGCCATCACGTGCAGCTTGTCGAGGCTGGCGGTCAGGATGTCCCGTGCCCGGTCCAGGTTGCCGTCGATCAGGCGGCGGATCTCCTCGTCGATGGCATCGCGCGTCTTGTCGCCGACCTGCTTGTGCTGGGTCACCGAGCGCCCGAGGAACACCTCGCCGTCGTCTTCAGCATAGGTCAGCGTACCCAGGCGCTCGGACAGGCCCCACTTGGTGACCATGTTGCGAGCCAGCTCGGTAGCCCTTTCGATGTCGTTGGAGGCGCCGGTCGTCACGGCATCCGGGCCGAAGACGATTTCCTCCGCTACGCGTCCGCCGAACAGCGTCGCGATGCGGCTCTCGAGCCGGCGCTTGCTGGTGCTGTAGCGGTCGGCCTCCGGCAGGAACATGGTGATGCCCAGGGCGAGGCCCCGCGGAATGATCGACACCTTGTACACCGGGTCGTGCTCCGGCACGTTCAGCCCGACGATCGCGTGACCGGCCTCGTGGTACGCCGTCAGACGCTTTTCTTCCTCGGACATCACCATGGAGCGCCGTTCGGCGCCCATCATGATCTTGTCCTTGGCCCGGTCGAACTCCTCCATGGTCACGGTGCGCTTGTTGGCCCGCGCCGCGAACAACGCCGCCTCGTTGACCAGGTTCATCAGGTCCGCGCCGGAAAAGCCCGGCGTGCCGCGGGCGATGATCGACGGGTTGACGTCGTCGTCGATAGGCACCTTGCGCATGTGGACCTTGAGGATGTGCTCGCGTCCGCGCACGTCGGGCAGCGGCACGACGACCTGGCGGTCGAAGCGGCCGGGACGCAGGAGCGCCGGGTCGAGCACGTCGGGGCGGTTGGTCGCGGCGATGACGATGATGCCCTCGTTGCCCTCGAAGCCGTCCATCTCGACCAGCAGCTGGTTCAGGGTCTGCTCGCGCTCGTCGTGACCGCCGCCGAGCCCCGCGCCACGGTGACGGCCGACGGCGTCGATCTCGTCGATGAAGATGATGCAGGGCGCGTGCTTCTTGGCCTGCTCGAACATGTCGCGGACGCGCGAGGCGCCTACGCCGACGAACATCTCGACGAAGTCGGAGCCGGAAATGGTGAAGAACGGCACTTTCGCCTCGCCGGCGATGGCCCTGGCGAGCAGCGTCTTGCCCGTGCCCGGGGGGCCGACCATCAGCACGCCCTTGGGAATCTTGCCGCCCAGCTTCTGGAACTTGGCCGGATCCTTGAGGAAGTCGACGATCTCGGTCACTTCCTCCTTGGCCTCGTCCACGCCCGCCACGTCGGCGAAGGTCACGGTGACCTGGTCCTCCGACAGCAGCCGCGCCCGGCTCTTGCCAAAGGACATGGCGCCCCGGCCGCCGGCTCCACCGCCCTGCATCTGGCGCATGAAGTAGACCCAGACGCCGATCAACAACAGGATCGGGAACGACGAGATCAGCAGCTGCATCAGCAGCGACTGGCGCTCCGGCGGCGCCGCGTCGAAGGCCACGCCCTGGCTCTGCAGCAGGCCGATGAGTGCGGAATTGTCGGTCTCGGGGTTGAAGGTGACGTAAGGCTCGCCTCCGGAACGTGTCCCGACGATGGTGTCACCCTTGAAGGTGGCCGTGCGGAT
>DATHZW010000199.1:0-3301 GCA_035458405.1 Steroidobacteraceae bacterium
GTGCCGCCCATGCTGCGCATGAGCGGCGACCTGGTGCCGATCCGGTTTCGCGAGCTCGGCGGTCCCGAACTCGAGACCTACGTGATGGAGATCCTGACGCGCGGGCACCAGGACCGCTTCCGCAACGGCGAAGACGTCGACTTCTCGTACGTCAGCGAGGACGGCGGCCGCTTCCGCGTCAACGTGTTCCGGAAGGATTCCGGGGTCGGGGCCGTATTCCGGTCGATCCCGAGCGAAATACCGACCATCGAGAGCCTCGGCCTGCCGCCGATGGTCGCCAAGCTCTGCGACTATCACCAGGGCATGGTCCTCGTGACCGGCTCGACCGGCACGGGCAAGTCGACGACCCTCGCCGCGATGATCGACCTGCTGAACTCCTCCCGCAGCCTGAACATCATCAGCCTCGAGGACCCGATCGAGTTCGTGCATCGTAGCAAGCAGAGCCAGGTCATCCAGCGCGAACTGGGGACGCACCTGCCCAGCTTTGCGGAAGGCGTCCGCGCCTCGATGCGCGAGGACCCCGACGTGATCCTGGTCGGCGAGATGCGCGATGCGGAAACGATATCCATGGCAATGACCGCGGCGGAGACCGGCCACCTGGTGCTCGGGACACTGCATACGACGAGCGCCACCAAGACCATCGACCGGGTCATCGACGCGCTGCCCATCGAGGAACGCGAACAGACCAAGAGCTTCCTGTCGCAGAGCCTGCTCGCCGTGATCACCCAGGCGCTGGTCAAGCGCCCGGAGGGGCGCGGGAGGCGTGCCGTCTGCGAGGTCATGGTCATGAATCGCGCCATCGCCAAGCTGATACAGACCGACCAGACGCACCAGATCCCGGCGCAGCTGCAGACGGGCAAGGACCAGGGCATGCAGCTGATGGACCAGGCCCTGCTGGCCGCGGTCCAGGCCAAGGAGATCGACCCGGACGACGCCTACGCCGTGGCAACCGACAAGAAGGTGCTGGCGAAGTTCGTCGTCGACCGCAGCCTGTTACCACGCTACGAGGCCTGACCGGCAGGACCGGGGACAACAGTGGCGCGCATAGACGAATTACTGGAGGAGATCCTCAAGCGCAACGGCTCGGACCTGCACTTCATGGCGGGCGGTCCGCCGCGCATCCGCCAGTACGGCAAGCTGATGAACCTGCGCGAGGACAAGCTGTCTGCGGAAACGGTGCGCGAGGCCCTCTACGAGATCATGCCGAAGCAGGCGGTGGACCGTTTCGAGACCCGCAGTGGCGCGGACTTCGCCTACAGCCTGGGCGCGCTCGCCCGCTTCCGCGTCAACGTGATGAGCCACCTGGACGGCATGGGCGCGGTGTTCCGGGCGATCCCGTCGAAGGCGATGACCCTCGACGAGCTGAAGATGCCGGATGCCGTCCGGAACCTGTGCAAGGTCAGCAACGGCCTGATACTGGTGACCGGCAAGACCGGTTCCGGCAAGTCCACGACGCTGGCCGCCATGATCGACGACCTCAACGTGCGCCTGAAGGGACACATCCTGACGATCGAGGATCCCATCGAGTTCATGCATGCACGGAAGAACTGCCTCGTCAGCCAGCGCGAGGTCGGGGTGCATTCGCCCTCCTTCGCGGCCGCGCTGCACTCGGCCCTGCGCGAGGACCCGGACATCATCCTGGTCGGCGAGCTGCGCGACATCGAGACGATGAGCACCGCCATCACCGCGGCGGAGATGGGGATCCTCGTCATGGCGACGCTGCACACGAACGGCGCGTCGGCCGCCGTCGACCGGATGGTCAACGCCTTCCCGGCGGACAAGCAGGGACCGGTCCGGACGATGCTGTCGACCTCGCTGCGTGGAGTCATCTCGCAGCAGCTGATCCTGCAGAAAGGCGGCAGGGGCCGCGCCTGCGCGCTGGAAATCCTCGTCAACACGCCGGCGGTGTCGAACCTGATCCGGCAAGGCAAGATCGACCAGCTCGAGAACGCCATGCAGTCCGGCGCCGCCCAGGGCATGCGGACCATGGACACGGCCATCCAGCAGCTCCTCGACGCCGGCGTCATCAGCGGCCGCTCGGCCTACGAAAAGGCCATCAACAAGAGCAAGTTCGAGCAGGTCAAAGAGCAGGATTGAGCGAAGCTGCCAGGCACCTGGCGGTCCCCGCCATGGGGACAGGTAGGTGCCTGGCACCCGTTCCTGCATAATTCACGGTTCAGGAAAGGAACCGGACCATGCCGCGAAAGCTACTCGTCACCAGCGCCCTGCCCTATGCCAATGGCCCGACCCATCTCGGACACATGACCGAGACGGTCCAGACCGACATCTGGGTACGGTTCCAGCGCATGCGCGGCAACCACTGCATCTACGTCTGCGCGGATGACACCCACGGCACGCCGATCATGCTGCAGGCACGGGCGGATGGCATCAGCCCGGAGCAGCTCATCGAGCGCGTCGGCGTCGAGCGGCGTCGCGACTTTGCCGACTTCCTGATCGGCTTCGACAACTACTACACGACCCATTCGCCGGAGAACAAGCACTACACCGAACTGGTGTTCAAGGCCCTCGAGGGCGCCGGCCACATCGTCCGCAAGACGGTCAAGCAGTCCTACGACGAGCAGGCGGGGATGTTCCTGCCCGATCGCTACGTCAAGGGAACCTGCCCGCGCTGCGGCGCAGCCGACCAGTACGGCGACAGCTGCGAGGTCTGCGGGGCGACCTACCAGCCGGCGGACCTCAAGGACCCCGTCTCCGTACTGTCCGGGACGCGCCCGGTGGCGCGCGAATCCGAGCACCTGTTCTTCCGGCTGGGCGACTTCGAGCCCATGCTGCGCGAGTGGACCCGCTCCGGCGCGCTGCAGGAAGCCGTCGCGAACAAGCTCGACGAGTGGTTCGAGGCGGGCCTTCGGGACTGGGACGTGTCGCGCGACGCACCCTATTTCGGCTTCGAGATCCCGGGCGCGCCGGGCAAGTACTTCTACGTCTGGCTCGACGCGCCGATCGGCTACATGGCCAGCTTTGCGGATCTCTGCAAGCGCACCGGCCTGGACTTCGACAGCTACTGGCGGCCGGGCGGGAGCACCGAGCTGCACCACTTCATCGGCAAGGACATCCTCTACTTCCACTCGCTGTTCTGGCCGGCGACCCTCGAGGCTGCGGGATTCCGCAAGCCGACGGGGGTCCACGTACACGGCTTCCTGACCATCAATGGCCAGAAGATGTCGAAGTCGCGCGGCACCTTCATCATGGCGCGCACCTACCTCGACCACCTCAATCCCGAGTACCTGCGCTACTACTTCGCCGCCAAGCTCGGCAGCGGTATCGACGATATCGACCTCAA
>DATHZW010000200.1:0-8329 GCA_035458405.1 Steroidobacteraceae bacterium
CGGCTGAAGTGAGCGGCTTCCTCGACCAGATGGCGCTGGGCAGCCGCGAGCGGGCAACGGCCGCCATGACGGTCGAGCCGCTGCAGGCGCTGCGCGCGCGCTGCGGGGACCTGCCGCCGCCAGCGGCGCTGGCGCGGGCCGGGGGCTTCGACCTGATCGCGGAACTGAAGCTGCGCTCTCCGGCGCTCGGCGATCTTGGTACGGCGGGCGTCGACCCCGGGGCGCGGGTAACGGCCTATGCACGCGCGGGCGCCGCAGCCGTCTCCGTGCTCACCGAGCCCTCCCGTTTTTCAGGTTCGCTCGATCATCTCCGGGCCGCGGCCGCGGCGCTGGCGCCGCTCGGCGTTGCCGCGATGCGCAAGGATTTCCTGGTCGACCCCTACCAGCTGTACGAGGCGCGGGCCTGCGGTGCCGGCGGCGCGCTGCTCATCGTGCGCATGCTGTCGCGCGACTTGCTGGCCGAGATGCTCGATTGTGCGCGGGAGCTGGGCCTGTTCGTGCTCGTCGAGGCGTTCGACGAGAAGGACATCGCGGCTGCTGTCGAGGCGCTGACCTTGGCGCGGCTCTCTACTCCGGGGACCTCCCCGCTCGCTCCGAAAACCGGCAAGTCGCTTGCGGGGAGGTCCCCGTCGTCCTCGCCGCGCGTGAGCGAGCGTGGCACGACTCGTTCCGGGCAGCCCGAGGACGACCGGTGTCCCTCCGGAAGCGACTATCCCGCCTTCGGAGCGAACGGAGGGACACCGGGAGTAGAGAGGGCTGCCCGTGGCGACGTCCTCCTCGGCGTCAACAGCCGCGACCTGCAGACGCTCCAGGTCGTGCCCCGACGGCTCGAGCAGCTCGCGCCGTTGCTGCCGGGCGACATGCCACGCGTGGCGGAGAGCGGCCTCGAGACTGCGGACGACGCGGCGCGCATGGTCAGGGCGGGCTATGACATGGCGCTGGTCGGCGGCGCGCTGATGGCGGCGCCGGACCCGGGCGCGCTGGTGGCGGCGATGCTCTCGGCCGGCCGGGCGGCCGCCGCATGAACGTGCTGGTCAAGATCTGCGGCATCACGACGGCGGAGGCGCTCGAGGCGGCGGTGTCGGCGGGCGCCGACGCGGTGGGTTTCGTCTTTCACGGGCCGTCGCCGCGAAACCTCTCGGCGGCCGGCGCGGCGCGGCTGGCGGCATCGCTGCCGCCGGGCGTCAGGAAGGTGGCGGTTACGCTGCATCCGGCGCAGTCGCTGGTTGACGAGGTCCTGGCGGCGCTGGCGCCCGATGCCTGGCAGACCGATGCCCGGGACTTCGACTCGCTGCGCCTGCCCGCGATCGTGGAGCGCTGGCCGGTCTGTCGATCCGGCGCGCGACCGCCGGAGCCGCTGCCGTCGCGGCTGCTGTTCGAGGGATCGCGCAGCGGCACGGGCGAGGTCGCGGACTGGCCGGCGGCGGCCGCACTGGCGGCCCGCGCGGAGTTGATACTCGGCGGCGGCTTGACGCCCGCCAACGTCGCTGCCGCGATCGCAACGGTGCGGCCGTTCGGTGTCGACGTGTCGAGCGGCGTCGAGTCGGCGCCGGGGCGCAAGGACCCGGCGCGCATTGTTGAATTCGTGGCGGCCGCGCGTGAAGCGGCCGCAGGAGTGAACCGATGACCCATGCGATTGAACCCGGGCAGGCGCAGGCGCTGCTGGAAATGGAGCAGCGCGGCGCCTACCCGGACGCGCGCGGCCGCTTCGGCCCGTTCGGCGGGCGCTATGTGCCCGAGACGCTGGTGCCCGCGCTCGACCGCCTGCAGGAAGGCGTGCAGCGTTACCTGCACGACCCGGACTTCCAGGCGGAATTCGCGGCCGAGCTGCAGAGCTGGGCGGGCCGCCCGACGCCGCTCACGCACGCGCGCACGCTGTCGAGGCGCTGGGGCGCGGATGTGTGGCTCAAGCGCGAGGACCTGGCGCACACCGGCGCGCACAAGATCAACAACGCCATCGGCCAGGCGCTGCTGGCCAAGCGCCTCGGGGCCAGGCGCATCGTCGCGGAGACCGGTGCCGGCCAGCATGGCGTCGCCAGTGCCGCCGCCTGCGCGCGGCTCGGCATGCCCTGCGTCGTCTACATGGGCGCGGTCGATACCGAGCGGCAGGCGCCGAACGTGGGCCGCATGAAGTTGCTGGGCGCCGAGGTGGTGGCCGTGACCAGCGGCGAGGCGACGCTGCGTGCCGCCATCGACGAGGCGCTTCGTGACTGGGTGTCCGACCCGACCAATACCTACTACCTGCTGGGCTCCGCCGTCGGTCCCCACCCGTACCCCTACCTCGTCCGCGAGCTGCAGTCGGTGATCGGCAGGGAGGGCAGGCAGCAGATGATCGAGCGCACCGGCGGGTTGCCGGACGTGGCCGTGGCCTGCGTCGGCGGCGGTTCGAACGCCATCGGGCTGTTCCATCCCTTCATCAACGACCGGTCCGTGAGGCTGCTCGGGATCGAGGCCGGCGGGCGGGGCCCCGGGCTCGGCGACAATTCGGCGACGCTGTCCTTCGGCCGTCCCGGCGTGCTGCAGGGCTGCTACACGATGATCCTGCAGGACGACGACGGGCAGGTGCAGGAGACGCACTCCGTCTCGGCCGGGCTGGACTACTCCGGCGTGGGCCCGGAGCACGCGCTGTTGATGGTGGCGGGGCGCGTGACCTACGAGCAGGCGACCGACGACGAGGCGCTGGACGCGCTGGCCGAGTGCTGCCACGCGGAGGGCATCCTGCCGGCGATCGAGACGGCGCACGCACTCGCCGGCGCGCGCCGCTGGGCGCGGGACAATCCCGGGAAGCGGATTCTCATCGGCCTGTCCGGACGCGGGGACAAGGACATGCCGA
The DNA here is from genome assembly GCA_035458405.1 of Steroidobacteraceae bacterium. GTDB lineage: Bacteria > Pseudomonadota > Gammaproteobacteria > Steroidobacterales > Steroidobacteraceae > SG8-30. The sequence goes on from DATHZW010000200.1 coordinate 2,834, forward strand.
CCCTGCAGAAGACCCTGCTGCAGGGGAAGCCATGATGCAGCCGCACGAGAACATCGCAGCCGCCATCCGCAGCGCCACCGACGCGGGCAGGCCCGCGCTGGTTGCCTTCCTGACCGCGGGTTTTCCACGCAAGCCCGACTTCGTGGCGCAACTCGCCGCCATCGGCGCGGCGGCCGACGTGGTGGAGATCGGCGTGCCTTTCTCGGACCCGATGGCGGACGGCATGACCATCCAGCGCTCGAGCCACGTCGCCCTGCAGCAGGGCGTGTCGCTGGACTGGATCCTGCGGACGCTGGGAGCGTTGCAGGAGCGACCGCGGGCGCCGCTGCTGCTGATGAGCTACCTGAATCCGCTGCTGGCCTATGGCCTGGACCGGGTGCCGGCCGCCGCGCGCGCCGCCGGCATCTGCGGCTTCATCGTGCCCGACCTGCCCTTCGCGGAGAGCGACGAGATCAGGGCCGCGCTGGATTCGGAGGGCCTTGCGCTGGTGCAGATGGTCACGCCGGTCACCCCGGCCGACAGGCTGGCGATGCTGTGCCGCGCCGCCCGCGGCTTCGTCTATGCGGTCACCATGACCGGCACCACCGGCAAGAGCGTTGCGGTGCCGGACGACGTGCTGGGCTACATGGATCGCGTCCGCGCCGTGTCGCCGGTGCCGGTCTGCGCGGGCTTCGGCATCCGCAGCGCCGAGCAGGTCCAACGCATGACCGGCCACGTCGACGGCGTGGTCGTCGGGTCGGCGCTGGTCGAGGTGCTGGAGCGGGGAGACGACCCGGCGGCCTTTCTGCGGGGCCTTCGCGGCGGCTGAGGACCCGTATCCGGGCCCGCGCCGCGGGCCCGTGGTGCCGCGGCCGGCGGCAGCGGCCATACTGTGGGGGCAACCGGCAGGAATCCCGCATTGCAGACTGAAGACCCCCCGATGCAGTCGATGCCGGCGAGCGCCGAATCCGGCCTGGGCTACGAGCTGGCGCCGGTCCTGGCGGAGCATCCGGGCCAGTCGGCCTTCGGCCTGCTGCAGCACGGCCCGGCCGCGCTGCTCGCCCGCGCCGTCCTCGCCGACCTCGCGACGTCCAGCATCGACGTCCAGTACTACATCTACGAGGACGACTTCACCGGGATCCTGCTGACCCAGAAGCTGCTGGAGGCCGCGGACCGCGGCGTGCGGGTGCGCATGCTGCTCGACGACAACAACCTGCGTCGTTCGGACCAGGACCTGAGGCTGCTCACGGCGCACCCGAACATCGACATCCGCGTCGTCAACGCCTACCGCGTGCGCGCACGATGGTTCCGGCCGATCGAGCTGCTGTTCAGGTTCAGCCGGCTGCAGCGCCGGATGCACAACAAGATCTTCACTGTCGACGGCACGGCCGGCATATTCGGCGGCCGCAATATCGGCGACAACTACTTCGATGCGCACCGCAGCGCCAACTTCGCGGACTTCGACGTGTTCGTGGCGGGCGAACTGATCGCGGAGGCGAATGCCAGCTTCGAGTCCTACTGGACGCACCCCCTCGCGGTGCCCGTCGAGAAGCTTTCGCCGGGCGACGTGACGAGCGCGGACCTGGCGGCGGCCCGCCGCCGCCTGCAGGAACGTCTCCCGCAGGCCGAGGAAATCGATGAGCGTTACGATCGCGCGCGCGCCCACCTGGTCGACATCCTCGAGGACCCGGAGGCGAGCCTGGTCTTCGCGCGAGCGGAGTTCGTGGCGGATTCCCCGGAGAAGCTGCAGCCGTCACAGCGCGCTCCCTCGCCCGTGCTCGAACGGCTGCGGGCGCTCTGGGAGGACGCCGCGAGCGAGGTGCTGATCGAGTCCGCGTACTTCGTTCCGCATCGGCGGGGAGCGAAGTTCATCCTCGGGCAGGCGGCTGCCGGCGTGCGGACGCGGCTGCTCACCAACTCACTGGCCGCGAACGACGTCACGCCGGTGCACGCGGGCTACGCGAAGTATCGTCGCCGCCTGCTGAAGGCCGGCGTCGCGCTGTTCGAGTTCAGGCGCGAGGCCGAGGGCCGGCGTGGCCGCATGGCGCTCTCCGGCCCGCCGAGCGGCGCCTCGCTGCATGCCAAGGTCGCGGTGTTCGACCGGAAGGTCACCTGGGTCGGCAGCTTCAACCTCGACCCGCGCTCGGCGGAGCTCAACTCGGAGCTCGCCATCGTCATCCACAGCGAGCGGCTGGCGGCGCAGGCGGCCGCCATGATCGAGCGCGACCTCGAGCCCGATCGCGCGTGGGCGCTCGAGCTGGCGCCGCGCGCCGGTGGCGGCTCGCAGATCGTCTGGCGGGGACTGCGCGACGACCGGATGATCAGGCTGAGCCGCGAGCCGGACGCGACCGCCATGCAGCGTATGATCGTCGGTGTGCTGAAATTCTTCCCGAGCATCGACCGGCTGCTCTAGAAAGGGGGACGGTCCGGATTTCGTGGGCTAGGATGGACGCATGATCCGCGGTGTCCATCACCTCAACTTCCTGGTGCGCGACCTCGACGAGGCCGTGGACCGTTATGAGCGCAGCCTCGGCGTCGAGATCCTGCGGCGCGACGAACTGCCGGGCAGGGGCGTGCTCACCGCGCGCTTCCGGGCCGGCGACACCTGGATCGTGCTCGTCCAGCCCGTCGCGGACGGCGAGCCGATGCGGCACCTTGAAAGGCATGGCGAGGGGTTCTACCTGATTTCCTACGAGGTGGATGACGTCCTGCGGGCGGCCGCGACCGCGCGCCTTGCGGGAGTGCAGACGACCAGCGACGCGCCCCGGGACGGGCTCGACGGCTGGCAAGTCATCGACATCGACGCCGCGGCGATGAATGGCGTGACCGTCCAGCTCTGCCAGGACGACTCCAGGGAAGAACGGCAATGAAGCGCGTCTACACCGCCGAGTCGGCCGTGCAGGTGATGCACGTCAAGAACGTGCTGGCCGCCGAGGGCATTCGCGCCGAGCTGCGCAACGACCGGCTGGGCGGCGTGATCGGCGAGATCCCGTTTCTCGAGACCTGGCCGGAGCTGTGGGTCGCGGAACTCGACTTCGAGCGGGCGCAGGAGCTGATCGAGCAGGAACTGCACGGCCCCGGGCTGCAGGAACCGCCGTGGAAGTGCCGGGCCTGCGGCGAGGAGATCGAGGGGCAGTTCATGGAATGCTGGAATTGTGGCGCCGACCGGGTCGCCAGGCCGGCATGACGTCGCGTTCGACGGTCGTCATCGATGCGCGCTACAGGGGGCCGCCCGACTCCGGCAACGGCGGCTACGTCTGCGGCATCGTCGGCGCGGCCGCCGGCTCGCCGGTCGCGGTGCGCCTCAAGCGTCCCCCGCCGCTCGACCTGCCGCTGGAGCTGGCGGAACGCGACGGCACGCTGCAACTGCTGCGCGACGGCGAGGTCGTCGCCGAGGCCCGCCCCGACGCCGTCGACATCGACGTGCCCTCGCCGCCGAGTCATGCCGAGGCGGCCGCCGCGTCGCTCGGCTACATGGGTTTCGTCGAGCACGTTTTTCCGACCTGTTTCGTCTGCGGGCCCCGCAGGCCGGCGGGCGACGGGTTGCGCATCTTCGCGGGGTCCCTCGGCGACCGCAGGATGGTGGCCGCGCCGTGGACACCCGACCAGTCACTGGCCGGCCCGGATGGCATGATCCGCCCCGAGTTTCTCTGGGCGGCACTCGATTGCCCCGGCTATTTCGCCACGCCGCTGGCGGGGCGGATGGCGCTGCTCGGAGAGATGGCGGCGGCGGTCAGCCGCCCGCTCAGGCCCGGCGAGGCCTGCGTCGTGCTGGGATGGAGGCGCCACTCACAAGGGCGCAAGCAATTCTCCGGCACGGCGATCTTCGATCGTGACGGCGCACTGGTGGCCCGGGCCAGCGCGACCTGGATAGAACTGAAGCCCCCGCCAGGCGGCTGATCAGTCGCTGTCGCGGGCCGGCGCTGCCGATGGCAGCAGCTGTGCGTGGGTGTCAAGTTCGTGCGCCTTTCGGCCGCCGCGCGCGAGCGGGCCGCATCGCAACGCCCCGCCGACCAGGACCTGGGCGAGTTCGACGCAGCGTGCCGCCAGCGCCTCGGCGCCCTGGTGCAGCATGCTCGACCCCTGCACGTAGCGCATGTTGTTCTCCATGTCCTCGGCGCTCCAGCCGCGCGAGTGCGCCACGTAGGGAAAGGGCGGGAAATAGCAGCCGATCTCGGCGAAGAATCCCAGCATCTGGCCGGCGACCGCCTGGATGTTGTCCTGGCCCCCGGTGATGACGAATCCGGCGACCTTGTCGTTCATCAGGCGCACGTCCGCGATCGTTTCCTGGTTCTGGATGCAGTTCAGGCGCTCGGTCATCTTGAAATACAGGCTGCTTGCGGCGCCCCAGCGGATCGGCGTGGCGACCAGGAAGACGTCGGCCCAGTGCACGAGACCTTCGTAGACACGGTCCATCTGGTCAGCCGGGTCCATCTGGGTGATCGAGCAAGGCCAGGTGCAGGCACGCGCGCTCTTCGAATAGAAACCCTCGCAGGCGCGAAACGACAGCTCGCGCAGGCGCAGGAGGCGGGTTTCGCAGGCCAGCTTGTCCCGCGCATGCGCCAGCGCGCTGTCCAGCAGGTCTTCAGAGGTGCTGTAACGGGGCTCGCCGGCGGTCATGGCGGTGGTCGAGATGCCGAGAACGCGAATCGGCCCGGGTTCGCGAACCGGCGTGCGCGCCAGTGGATGCGGCGCGTGCGGCTTGCGGCTGCGCCGGGAGGCGGGCTTGGCACGCACCAGGACCCGTCCCGACACGACTTTCACCTCATAGGCCGGTACCGCGTCCTCCTCGTAGCCCGGCTCGCCCTGGCCCGTCCGGCGATGGAATTTCCAGTAGTGCCAGGGGCAGACGACGTAGTCGCCATCGAGGCGCCCCTCCCCCAGCGGGCCACCGGCGTGGTTGCAGAGGCCCGAGATCGCGCCAAATTCACCGTTGCGGCAGGTCAGCGCCACCTTCCTGGCGCCGATCAGCACCGGCTGCACGGCGCGCCCGGCCAGCTCTTCGGCGGCACCCACGTCGACCCACTCTTCGGTGCTCATGATCCCCCCGCCGTCACCAGACCAGACCCGCCGTCAATTCCGCAGCCGCGCCAGCATCAACACCCCACCGCCGGCGGCCAGCAGCCAGCCCAGCCAGTCGGGCTGGGTGGCCAGCGCGAGCCACACCACGCCGCCCAGGAAGAAGGCGGCCCCGGCCAGCAGCGCGTTTCGCCGCCGCTCGCCGGCGCGGAGCTGCGAGCGCAACAGGTCGACCGACGAGGACTCCGTGCGCAGGCTGAAATCGTCCTCGTAGGCCCGGCGGACGCTGCGCTGGAGCACGACCGGCAGCATCTTCAGCGACTCCGCGAGGTCGGGCCAGTGGTCCTTCAGGCCCTGCGCGAAGGCTTCCGGACCGACGCGTTCGTTCATCCACTGCCGCAGGATGGGACGCGCCGTCTTGAACAGGTCGAGCTCCGGGTACAGGTCGCGGCCGAGGCCCTCGACGTTCAGCAGCGTCTTCTGCAGCAGGATCAGCTG
>DATHZW010000201.1:0-7414 GCA_035458405.1 Steroidobacteraceae bacterium
GGAAGGGGTGGTCGTAGACCGATTCACCTGCCAGCGAATAGTGACCGTAGCGTTCCGTCTCGGCGCGCAGCGGCCGGATCATCTGCGAATGGCATACGTAGCAGCCCTCGCGAATGTAGATGTCCCGCCCTTCCACCGCCAGGGCGCTGTACGGCTCCACGCCGGGCGCGGGCTCGGTGACCTGGCCCGTGAAGTAGAGCGGCACGATCTCCGCCAGCCCGCCGAAGCTGATGGCGACCGCCGTGAGCACGCCCAGCAATCCGACGTTCTTTTCGATCCTTTCGTGATTCATGCTGCCACCCTCAGGCCGCTGCCGGCGCCATGACCGGCACGTCCCTGGGCGACGAACCGGATGCAACGGTCTTCCAGACGTTGTAGATCATGATGAACATGCCGAAGAGCACCAGCACGCCGCCCAGCAGACGAACCGCATAGTCGGGGTAGGTCGCGGCGAGCGACTCCACGAAGGTGTAGGTGAGGGTGCCGTCGGGATTGGTGGCGCGCCACATCAGGCCCTGCATCACGCCGGCGATCCACATCGAGGCGACGTACAGGACGATGCCGATCGTCGTCGTCCAGAAATGCACGTCGATCAGCCGGGTCGAGTACATCTCCTTGCGCCCGTACAGGCGCGGAATCAACGCGTACATGCAGCCGATGGAGATCATCGCCACCCAGCCCAGCGCGCCGGAATGAACGTGGCCGATCGTCCAGTCGGTGTAGTGCGACAGCGCGTTGACCGTCTTGATGGACATCATCGGACCTTCGAAGGTCGACATGCCATAGAACGACAGCGACACGATCATGAACTTCAGGATCGGGTCCGTCCGCAGTTTGTGCCAGGCACCGGAGAGCGTCATGACTCCATTGATCATGCCGCCCCAGGACGGCGCGATCAGGATCAGCGAGAACACCATGCCCAGCGTCTGCGCCCAGTCGGGCAGCGTCGTGTAGTGCAGGTGGTGCGGACCGGCCCACATGTAGATGGCGACCAGCGCCCAGAAGTGCACGACCGACAACCTGTACGAGTAGACCGGCCGCTCCGCCTGCTTCGGCACGAAGTAATACATCATCCCCAGGAAGCCGGCCGTCAGGAAGAAGCCGACGGCGTTGTGCCCGTACCACCACTGCACCATTGCATCGACGGTGCCGGAGTAGACGGGGTAGGACTTGGTCAGGCTGACCGGCACCGCGGCGCTGTTGCCGATGTGCAGGACCGCGATCGTGATGATGTAGGCTGCGAAAAACCAGTTCGCGACGTAGATGTGCCTGATCTTGCGCCTGGCCAGCGTGCCGAAGAACACCACGCCATAGACCACCCAGACGACCGCTATCGCGATGTCGATCGGCCACTCCAGCTCGGCGTATTCCTTCGAGGTCGTGATGCCCAGGGGCAGGGTGAGCGCGGCGGAGACGATGATCAGCTGCCATCCCCAGAACGTGAACGCAGCCAGCCCATCGGAGAACAGCCGCGTGTGGCAGGTCCTCTGCACGATGTAATAGGACGACGCGAACAGCGCCGACCCGCCGAAGGCGAAGATCACGGCGTTGGTGTGCAGCGGGCGCAGGCGGCTGTAGGTCAGCCAGGGCACGTCGAAGTTGAGCGCCGGCCACAGCAGCTGTGCCGCGATGATCACGCCGACGAGCATCCCGACGATGCCCCAGACGACGGTCATGATGGCGAACTGGCGCACCACCTTGTCGTTATAGGTCTCGACCCGTTCCATTGAGTGATTCCCCGTGAGTTTTATGGATAGGGCTGGCCACGAGGCCGGCTGCGCCGGCCAAAGGCGCGACAATGGTACTAACCTCCACCGCGAAGCGCATCCTGCGGCAGCACAGCCGGGACTCCAGCTCCGCTTCATCCGGTACCCGCGAATGTGCGGAGGCGATGCAGGGACCGCGCGGGTTATCCTCGGGTCAGCGCCGGCACTCTTCCGGCGGCAAGGTCGGAGGCACCGGACCGTCACCATGAGCCAGGAATTCAAGGTCATTCTCGCGGTCGTCGACCCGGCGGCGGCGGCGCAGCCGGCGCTGGCGAAAGCCGCGGCGATCGCAGCCTCCACGGGGGGGCGCCTCCGGCTGTTCTGCTGCGACCACGACCCGCGCCTGACCGCCAGGCTGTTCCTGAGCCAGGACTCCCTGTCCGCGGCGCGGGCGGGCTACCTCAGGCGCCGCCGGGAGTGGCTGGAGTCCCTCGCGGAGCCGCTGGCGGGGGCGGGCATTGCCGTCGAAATCGAGGCGGCGTGGGATTCGCCCCTGCATGCGGGCGTGCTGACCGAGGTGTCGCTGATGAAGCCCGACCTCGTGGTCAAGGATACGGCCTGGCACGCGCCGCTGCGGCGCGGCCTGTTCAGCCACGCAGACTGGCGGCTGCTGGCGGCCTGTCCGGTGCCGCTGCTGCTGGCCAAGCCGAAGCGGTGGCAGGAATCGCCGCGAGTCGCCGCGGCGATCGATCCCGGCCACCCCGGCGATCCCGGCGGACTGCTCGATCGGGCCGTGCTGGTTGCGGCGCGGCGACTGGCGGAGCCGCTCGGCGCCGCGCTCTCGGCCGTGCACGCCTACCTGCCGGTCGACCCGGCCTCGCTGTCGGCGGCGGCTGCCGGCATGCCGATGGTCCCGCCGGTCGGGCGAACGGGGGGCGAGGTGTTCGGTGCCGCGGCCGGGGCGGTCGAGGCGCTGCTTGCGGACCAGCGCTATCCGCCCGAGGCCGCCGAGCTCGTCGAGGGCGCGGCGGCCGATGTGCTGCCGGCGTGGTGCGAGGAGCGGGCGATCGACGTCCTGGCGGTTGGCGCGGTTTCGCGCTCCCGCCTGGTCGGTGCGGTGCTCGGCAGCACCGCCGAGCGGCTGCTGGACCGCATCCCGAGCGACCTGCTGGCGGTCCGCCCCGCGGCGACGTGAATCCGCGACCGGTCTGCTGCGGAGCATCGCCGCGCTCGCGTAGAATCGAACCGGACCTGACACTTACCGAAGAGCCATATGACCATGCATAGCTACACCGCCCCCGTCCGGGACATGCGATTCGTGATTCATGAAGTGCTGGGCGGAGAAAGCCACTACGCCGAGCTCGGCCGGGACGACCTCAACGTGGAGTTCATCGACAGCGTGCTGGAGGAAGCCGCGCGCTTTGCCGAGGAGGTCGTGGCGCCGACCAACGAGCCGGGCGACCGGATCGGTGTCCGTCTCGAGGGCGACGAAGTCGTCACGCCGCCGGGTTTCAAGGAGGCCTATCGGCGCTTCGTCGAGGATGGCTGGGCGGCGCTGTGCGGCCCGGCCGAATTCGGCGGCCAGGGATTGCCGGAGAGTTTCGGCGGGCCGATCGGCGAGATGCTGGTGTCGGCCAACATGTCCTGGAAACTGTACAGCGCCCTCACCGACAGCGCCGTCCTGTGCCTGGAGAAGCATGCGCCCGAGCCATTGAAGCAGGTCTATCTCCCGAAGCTGGTCACGGGCGAGTGGAGCGGCACGATGTGCCTGACCGAAGCCCAGGCGGGTACCGACCTGGGGCTGCTGCGCACCCGGGCCGAGCCCGACGACGACGGCGCCTACCGCATCACCGGCGAGAAGATCTTCATCACGAGCGGCGATCACGACCTCGCCGAGAACATCGTCCACCTGGTGCTGGCCAGGTTGCCGGACGCACCTGGCGGGACAAGCGGCATCAGCCTGTTCCTGGTGCCGAAAAAGCTGCCCGGGGACGACGGCTCGGCCGGTGCCGCGAACGGCGTGCGCTGCCCGCGGCTCGAGGAAAAGATGGGCATCCACGGCTCGGCCACCTGCGTCATCACCTTCGAAGGGTCGAAGGGCTGGATGATCGGCGAGCCGAATGCGGGCCTGAAGTGCATGTTCGTGATGATGAACCACGCGCGCCTCTGGGTCGGGCTGCAGGGCCTTGCGCAGGCCGAGCTGTCGCGGCAGGGCGCCCTGGCCTACGCGCGCGAGCGCCGCCAGGGACGCTCGTCCCGCGGCAGCGCGTCGGCGGATCAGCCGGCGGACTTCATCGTCGAGCACGCCGATGTGCGGCGGATGCTGATGACGCAGAAGGCCTACGTCGAGGGCTGCCGACTGCTGACCTACTTCGCGGGCATGGAAATGGACAAGGCCAAGTACCACCCGGACGCCGACGAACGGCAGAAGGCGGCGGACCTGCTCGCCATACTCACGCCGATCGTCAAGTCGTTCGACACGGACATGGCGGTGGAGGTGACCAGCCTGGGAATCCAGGTGCATGGCGGCTACGGCTACATCCGCGAGACCGGCGCCGAGCAGGCTTTCCGCGACGCGCGCATTGCCTGCATCTACGAGGGCACCAACGGCGTCCAGGCGCTCGACCTGCTCGGCCGCAAGGTGCTCGGCTCGGGCGGGCAGATGGCGCGCCTGCTGGGCGGCCTGATCGGGGCCTTCTGCCAGAATCACTCCGGCTACGAGGAAATGTCGGATTTCGTGCCGCGGCTGGCCGGCCTGCTGAAGGAGTGGAGCGAGGCCACCGAGGAAGTCGCGCGTCGCGCCGGCCGCGATCCCGACGAGGTCGGCGCGGCGGCGGTGGACTACCTGCAGTTCACCGGCCACATGTGCCTGGCCTGGTGCTGGGCCAAGGTGGCCGCGGTGGCCATCGCGGCGCTGAAGAACGACGCGGGAGAACGGGCGTTCTACGAAGCGAAGCTGGCGACGGCCCGTTTCTTCTTCGCGCGCCTGTTGCCCAGGGCGGAGGCCCACCTCGACGCGCTGCTGGCCGGCTCGGCGACCGTCATGTCGCTGCCGGCCGAGCACCTCGGCTAGGCGGCCGTGACCGCGGCGGAACAGGCGCGCAGCCGTCGTCTCGTCCGGGCGCGCAGGGTCGTCGTCAAGGTCGGCTCGGCCCTGCTGGTCGACGCCGCGACCGGGCGGATCAACCGCGCCTGGCTGGAGTCGCTGGCCGCCGACGTGGCGAGGCTGCGCGGGCGCGGCCAGGACGTCGTGCTCGTGTCCTCCGGCGCCATTGCCCTGGGGCGGCGCCATCTCGGGCTCGCGCCGGGACGGCTCAAGCTCGAGGAGAGCCAGGCGGCGGCCGCGGTGGGCCAGATCCGCCTTGCCCACGCCTGGAAGGAAGTGCTGGAGGCGCACGGTATCGCCGTCGCGCAGGTGCTGCTGACCTTCGACGATACCGAGCAGCGACGCCGCTACCTCAACGCCCGCTCGACCCTCAACACGCTGCTCGGGCTCGGCGCCGTCCCGGTCATCAACGAGAACGACACGGTGGCGACGGCCGAGATCCGCTACGGCGACAACGACCGGCTCGCGGCGCGCGTCGCGCAGATGCTCGCGGCCGACTGCGCGGTGCTGCTGTCCGACGTGCCGGGGCTGTACTCCGCGGATCCTGCGCGTCACCCCCAGGCGCGGTTCGTGGCGGAAGTGACCGACATTTCCGCCGAGATCGAGGCCATGGCCGGAGGCACCGGCTCGGCGGTCGGATCCGGCGGCATGACCACCAAGGTCGAGGCGGCGCGGATCGCCGTGGGCGCCGGCTGCAACCTCTGCATCGCGTCCGGGCGGGTCCTGCATCCGCTGGCCGCGATAGAGTCCGGCGGCGCCTGCACCTGGTTCGTGGCGCGTGAAGCGGCGGTCGCCGTTCGCAAGCAGTGGATAGCGGGGACGCTCAAGTCGTCGGGAGAAGTCGTCATCGACGCCGGCGCCGAGGCGGCGCTGGGCCGGGGCAAGAGCCTGCTGCCGGCAGGCGTGCTCGAAGTGCGCGGCCGCTTCGATCGCGGCGACACGATCCGCGTCATCGGCCCGCACGGCCGCGAAGTGGCGCGTGGCCTGACCGCCTATTCGAGCGAGGACGCGAAGCGCATCTGCGGCCGCAAGACCGCCGAGATCGAGGCGCTGCTCGGATATCGCGGTCGCGACGAGATCGTGCACCGCGACGACCTGGTCGTGGCGCGGCCGCGCGGGCCCGGGCAGGGAGGAGGGACCCGATGAAGGACACGGGGCTGGGCGCAATCCTGGATACGATCGGCCGCGAGGCGGTGGCGGCGGCGCGCGTGCTGGCCCACGTGAGCGGCGCATCGAAGAACGCGGCGCTGGCCGCGGCTGCGGCGGCCGTGCGCAACCGTTCTTCCCTGATCATGGCGGCCAACCAGGCGGACATGGCCGCGGCGCGCGCGCGGGGCCTGGGCCCGGCACTGCTGGACCGCCTGCGGCTCGACGCGGGCCGCATCGAGGCGGTGGCGGCGGGACTCGAGCAGGTGGCGGCATTGCCGGACCCGGTGGGCAGGGTGCTCGCGGAGTGGACCCGGCCCAACGGCCTCGTCATCCAGCGGGTCAGCGTCCCGCTCGGCGTCATCGGCATCATCTACGAGAGCCGTCCCAACGTGACGGCCGATGCCGGCGCCTTGTGCCTGAAGTCCGGCAACGCCGCGATCCTGCGCGGCGGTTCCGAGAGCGCGGGTTCGAGCCGGGCCATTCACGACTGCCTGCTCGAAGGCCTGCGCGCCACGGGCCTGCCCGAGGCCGCGATCCAGCGGGTCCCGACCCAGGATCGCGACGCGGTCGGCTACATGCTGAAGGGAATGGGCGACTACATCGACGTCATCGTGCCCCGCGGCGGCAAGAGCCTGATAGCCCGCGTGAAGCAGGATGCGCGCGTGCCGGTGATCGGCCATCTCGAGGGCAATTGCCACGTCTACGTCGACGGCGCCGCCGACGTCAACATGGCGCGCGAGATCGTCATGAACGCCAAGCTGCGGCGCACCGGCATCTGCGGCGCGGCCGAGACGGTGCTGTTCGACCGGTCCGCGGCCGGGACGCACCTGGCGCCGGTGGTCAAGGCGCTGCTCGACGCGGGCTGCGAGGTCCGCGGAGACGAAACGGTGCGGGGGGTCGACCCGAGGGTGCGGCCGGCGTCCGAGGACGACTGGTACACGGAATACCTCGACGCCATCATCGCGGCGCGCATGGTCGACGGCGTCGAAGGCGCGATCGATCACATCGCCCGCTACGGTTCCGCCCACACCGAGTCGATCGTCACCGAGGACGGGGCGGCTGCCGAGCGCTTCCTGACGGCCGTCGACAGCGCCATCGTGCTGCACAATGCCTCGACGCAATACGCGGACGGCGGCGAATTCGGGATGGGGGCGGAGATCGGCATCTCGACCGACCGGTTCCACGCCCGCGGGCCGGTCGGGCTGGAGCAGCTGGTCAGCTACAAGTACGTCGTGCGCGGCAGCGGGCAGGTGCGGCCGGGCTGACACGGCCGCCGTCGCGGGGCACTGCGGCCCCGCGCGTCGGCGGTCAGCCGCCGTGCGGGTGGTGGTGCCCGTGCGCGGCCTCGGCGCAGCGCTCGCAGTTCACCCAGCCCGAGTCGCCGTCCAGGTAGTGTTCCTTCTTCCAGATCGGGACGCGGTGCTTGACCTCGTCGATGATGTAGCGGCAGGCG
>DATHZW010000202.1:0-2205 GCA_035458405.1 Steroidobacteraceae bacterium
CGGTGGACGCTTGCCGGGTCGCTTTCCAGCGCCTCGACCAGGAAACGGTCCTGCGGCTTCTCCGAAGCGGTTTTCGGAATCTGCGGCAGCACCTGGATGTAGCCCGGTACGAAGTTGGGCTCCAGGCCGCGACGGCAGGCCCGGAACAGCGCCTGCGGCTGGAAGCTCGCCATGTCCTTCGGCACGACGGCAGCCACGATGTCCTTTTCGCCGGGCGAGGCGTTGGCGGCAGGGATGCCGTAGACGTAAACGTCATCGACCTCCGGCTGGTCGGCGATGACCTTCTCCACGAAAGCCGTGTTGACGAAGTCGCCGTTGCGCCGGATGCCGCCGCCCTTGCGATACAGGAAGTACAGCCAGCCGTCGTCGTCCTCGCGGACGATGTCGCCCATGTGGAGCCAGCCGCCCGCGCACTTCCTGGCCGAGGCTTCGGGGTTCTTGAAGTATTCGACGGAATAGTCCGAGCCATCGACGTGGCGAAACAGCAGTTCGCCCGGCTCGCCTCGCGGCACGTCCTGTCCCTGCTCATCGACGATCCGGTGAACCAGCAGGGGTATGGGCTTTCCGATGCTGCCGATGGGCCCGACGCCAATCGGCCTGAAGGCCATGCCGCCCTCGGCGGCACCGTAGAACTCCAGGATCTGGACGTCGAAGCGCCGCTCGAAATCCTCCCAGATGGCCGCCGGCATGCCGGCCGACAGCACGAAGCGCACCGGGTTGTCCGCGTCGTCCGGCCGCCGCGGCTCGCTGTAGAGGGCGGTCGTCATGCCGCCAAGCAGGTTGAAAGTGGTGCAGCCGTGCTTGCGGGTGATGTCCCAGAGCCTGGACTTCGTGAACCTGCGCGACAGCACGCAGGGCACGCCGTTGACCAGGCTGGCGCCGAGCGTCAGGACCTGTGCGTTGGCGTGGGTCAGCGACAGTCCGGAATAGGGCTTCTCGTCGGGTTGCCAGCCGCAGAGCTTCGGCAGCAGCAGCGCGGTCTCCACCCAGCGACGGTGCGGCATCAGGATCGCCTTGGGGTCTCCGGTGGTCCCCGAAGTGAACAGGAGCTGCATCGGCGCATCGGGCGAGGGAGTCGTATACACGGTGGTCGGAGCGGCCGCTGCCATCAGGTCCGCATACGGGGCCGCCCAGTCGGGCAGCGCACCCGTATCCTCCCAAGTCGCGAGCCCGATGACCCACTCGAGCGCTGTCACGCTGGATCGAACCGCCGCCAGGTTTTCAAGCGCGTAGTCGGCCGCGACGACGCCGCGGCATTCGGCATGGCTCAGCATGTAGACCAGCTTGTCGCCCCGGACACGCGGGTCGATCGGCACGAACACCGTGCCGGTCAGGCAGGCCGCGATCATCGCCTCCACGAACTCGGGGTGGTTGGCCATCAGCAGGGCGAAGTGCTGGCCCGGCTTCAGGCCGCGGTCCTGCAGTGCCTGCGCCAGTCGCCGGCCGTTGTCCCACAGCTGGCGGTAGCTCCGGACTTCGTCGGCCTGTTCGGCGCCCACGTCGATCGTCAGGATCGGCCGGTCCGGCGTCTTTGCCGCCCAGCCGGCGATGACTTCGCACAGCACCGGAATTTTCGCCTCGGTCATGGCTCAATCCTCCCGGGACAGGATGGTGGCGACCGTGGCCGCCGCGTCGAGGCCGATGGCCCCGCCGCCGTTGTGGGCCAGCCCGATACGCGCGCCTTCGACCTGGCGCGGCCCCGAGCGCCCCTGCAGCTGCTCGGTCAGCTCGACGATCTGCGCGCAGCCGGTGGCGCCGACCGGATGGCCCTTGCGCAGCAAGCCACCCGAGGTATTGACGGGTATGCGGCCGCCGAGGCGGGTGGCGCCGGAGGCGACCAGCGCCCCTCCCTCGCCGGCGGCGCACAGTCCCAGGTATTCGTAGGCGACGATCTCGGACGGCGCGGAGGCGTCGTGCAGCTCGACGCAGGAGACGTCTTCCGGGCCGACCCCGGCTGCCTCGTAGGCCTGCCGGGCCGCAAAGGCACCGACGCTTTCGCCCTCCTTGTCGAAGTCCCAGCCGGAGACCAGCGCCGAGGCGCGGATGCGCACCGGCCTGCGCAGCCCGAGCTCGCGCGCCTTGCGCTCACTCACCAGCACCACCGCGGCGGCGCCGTCGCCGATGGGCGAGCACATGGGGCGCGTGAGCGGCTCGGCGATCATCGGAGCGGCCAGCACCTCCTCGACCGTCAGGGCCTCGCGGAAC
>DATHZW010000203.1:0-8093 GCA_035458405.1 Steroidobacteraceae bacterium
TCGAGCCGGACACGCGGGACATCCCGGTGGAGCAGGGGCTCGAGAGGGCGATGGATTCCTACCGCCGTTTCCTCGAGGAGACGCCGGAGAGCGAGTTGACGCCGGAGGCCATGCGGCGCCTGGCGGACCTGCAGGTCGAGAAAGAGTTTGGCCTGCGGGCCGGGGACGGCAAGCCGCGCGAGATGGCGGCGCCCGAGCGGGCCGAGCGCGTGCCGGTTGCGCAGGGCTCCACGGCCGCAACGGCGGCGGGAATCCCCGGCGAGCGCGCGGAGTCCGACCTCGAGTTCGAGAGTCGCACCACGGGCGCGCAGCCGGTGTCCTTCGCGGAGGACGATACGGAGGCCGCGCGGGCGGCGAGCGGCGCGCCGCAGCCGGGCGGGCCGCTGGAGGCCATCGCGCTCTACGAGCGGCTGCTGACGGAGTATCCGGGCTACGAGCACAACGACCAGGTGCTCTACCAGATGTCACGCGCCTACGACGAGCTCGGGCGTACCGAGGACGCCATGGCCGCCATGGACCGCATCGTCGCCGAGTATGCGTACGCGGTGCGCTACGACGAGGTGCAGTTCCGTCGCGCCGAGTATTTCTTCACGCGCCGCAAGTACCGCGAGGGCGAGGCGGCCTACTCGGCTGTCGTCAGCCTGGGGCCGTCCTCCTCCTACCACGAGCTGGCGCTCTACAAGCTCGGCTGGACCTTCTACAAGCAGGAGTTCTACGAGGAGGCGCTGCACCAGTACACGGCGCTGCTCGACTACAAGCTGTCGGTCGGCTACGACTTCGACCAGCACGCCTCGGAGGATGACGAGCGCCGCATCACGGACACATTCCGGGTCATCAGCCTGAGCTTCAGCAACCTGGGCGGTCCGGACGTGGTGCAGGAATACTTCGGGGAGTTCGGCAACCGCGACTACGAGTACCGGATCTACGACAACCTGGGCGAGTACTTCCTGGAGAAGCTGCGCTACGACGACGCGGCCAGGAGCTACCGCGCGTTCGAGGACCTGTATCCCTTCCACCGCGAGTCGCCCCGCTTCGGAATGCGCGTGGTGGAGGTCTTCACCAAAGGCGAGTTTCCGCTACTCGTACTCGAGTCGAAAAAGGAATTCGCCGGCCGCTACGGCCTGCAGGGCGAGTACTGGCGCCACTTCGACCCGGCCGGGTTGCCGGAGGTGCTGGGCTTCCTGAAGACCAACCTGCACGACCTGGCGAACCATTACCACGCCCTGTACCAGGACGCGGAACTGGCGGAGGACAAGCCGGCCAACTACGGCGAGGCGCTGCACTGGTACCGCGAGTACCTGGCATCGTTCCCGACGGACGTCGAGTCGCCGTCGGTCAACTACCAGGTCGCCGACCTGCTGCTCGAGCACGAGGACTTCGGCCAGGCCGCACTCGAGTACGAGCGCACCGCCTACGACTACCCGCCGCACGCGCGGTCCGCGGAGGCCGGGTACGCGGCGATCTACGCCCATCGCGAGAACCTCAAGGCGGCGCAGGAAAACCAGCAGGACGCGGTCAGGCGGCAGGCGGTCGAAAGCTCGCTGCGCTTCGCCGACACGTTTCCGCAGCACGAGTACGCGGCCAGCGTCCTGGGCGCGGCCGCCGACGACCTCTACGGGATGAAGGACCTGGCTGCCGCGAGGTCCGCGGCACAGCGGGTCGTCGACGCCTATCCGGGCGCGGAGCAGCCGATCCGGCGCTCTGCCTGGATCGTGGTAGCCCACGCCTCGTTCGACCTCGGCGAATACCCGGCGGCAGAGCGCGCCTACGGCGAGGTGCTGGCCGCGACCCCGGGCGGCGACGAGACGCGGGCCGCCTTCGTCGACAACTATGCCGCCTCCATCTACAAGCAGGGCGAGGCGGCCAGCGAGTCCGGGGACTACCGGACCGCGGCGGGACACTTCCTGCGGATCCGCGACCTCGCGCCGACGTCCACCATTCGCGCGGCGGCCGAGTACGACGCGGGCGCCGCGCTGATCAGGCTGCAGGACTGGACCGGGGCAGCGGGCGTGTTCGACGAGTTTCGTCGCACCCACCCCGACCATGAACTGGCGCGCGAGGCCACCAAGCAGATCGCCTTCAGCTACCGCGAAGACGGCCAGCCTGGCAACGCGGCGCGGGAGTACGGCCGGGTGGCGTCCGAGTCCGATGATCCGGCACTGCGGGCCGAGGCGCTGCTCGTTGCGGGCGGGCTGTACGAGGATTCGGGGCAACCCGAGGCCGCCCTGCGGTCCTACGTCCAGTACGTCGAGGAGTTCGAGAAGCCGGTCGAGACCGCCGTCGAGACGCGTGGCCGGATCGCCGCCCTGTACAGGGCGGGCAATGACGAAACCGGCTACTACCGCGAGCTCGAGAACATCGTGCGCGTGGACCGCGATGCCGGGGCTGAGCGCACGGGACGCACGCGCACCATCGCCGGCCGCGCCGCTCTCGTGCTGGCTGAGCGGCTCTACGGCGAGTTCGTCGCGGTCAGGCTGACGCAGCCCTTCGACGTCAGCCTGCAGCGCAAGCAGGCGCTGATGGACAAGCTGATCGCCGGCCTGGGTGGCCTGGTCGACTACGAGCTCGCCGACGTCACTGCCGCGGCGACTTTCTACGTCGCCGAGACCTACCTGCAGTTCAGCCGCGCGCTCATGGAGTCGGAGCGACCGACGGACCTCGCGCCCGCGGAACTCGCTGACTACGAGCTTGCACTGGAGGAGGAGGCCTTCCCGTTCGAGGAACAGGCCATCGAGGTGCACGAGAAGAACCTGGAGCTGCTGCACGGCGGGGTCTTCAACGACTGGACCGGGAAGAGCCTGGCCCACCTGGCCGAACTGGTCCCGGGACGCTACGCCCGCAGCGAGTTGAGTGCCGGGTTCCTGCCCTCGCTCGAGACCTACGCCTACCGTTCCCCGGCGGCAGAGGCTCCGGTGGTTGCGGCGTCGGAGCCCAGCGTGTCTGGCACGGCACAGGCGCGGCGCCCTGCCGAGGATGTCGAGGTAAAGAGCCCATGACGCACGCCAGGCTGACTGTCCGAAACCTTGCGGTGGCCGCCGTGATGCTGGTGCTGCCCGGCCTGTCCGTGGCCGCGGCGGTGCAGGGTGACGGGACGACCGCGCGCAAGCGCGAGCTGCCGGGGCCGGTGAGGATCGAGATCGAGCAGCAGCCCGACGGATTCACGATCAACCAGAAGCTGCGCATCAGCGCGGCGACGCAGTCCGGGCATGACGCCGGCCTGCGCATGATCGAGCAGGAGAGCTACGACCCCGGGATCGCGGCCCTGCGACGAGTGACCGAGCAGCTTCCGGAGGCGGCGGCTGCATACATCAACCTGGGAATTGCCCAGGCCCGCAATGACGAACTGGATCAGGCCGAGGCAAGCCTCATGAAGGCGCTCGAGCTGTCTCCGCGTCACCCGGTGGCCTACAACGAGCTGGGCCTGGTGCAGCGACGCAAGGGCGAGTTCCCGGCGGCCCGCCGCAGCTATGAGTCGGCCCTCGGCGTCTTCCCGGGTTTCCACTACGCACACCGCAACCTCGGCGTGCTCTGCGACCTGTATCTCGGCGACACGGGCTGCGCGCTCCGGCACTACGAGGCCTACATGCAGGCCGTCCCCGGCGACGACGAGGTCGGGAAGTGGGTTGCCGAGCTGCGCAGCCGTACGCAGAAAGGAGTGAGCCCGTGACTTCAAGGTGGATCCTGCTGGCCCTTTTGCTGCCGGTCGCCTCGCTGGCCGAGGAGGTCCCGGAGACGGCTGCGCCGGCGCGAACGGCGAAGGCCGAGGCCAGGGCCGAAGCCACGCCGGCTGGCGCCAAGCGGATCTCGGGCATGTCGATCCTGGGCAACCAGGAAGCGCCCAAGTCGCTGGTGATCGTTCCCTGGAAGAGTTCGGAACTGGGCGAGTCGCTGGCCGTCGAGTCGATGCTCGACGACTCCCGGCGGCCGGTGGACAAGGACGTCTTCATGCGGGAGCTCGGCTACTACGAGATCAGCACAGAGTGAGGCTTGCGTCGGGCCGTTGGCCCGCCGGGCGGACGCACCGCCCAAGACGATGATGCTTTGGTACAGGAGGGATTGAAGATGGACGCGATGTATTCGGTAGTGAGGTTTTTCGTGACTGGGGGTGCATTCATGTACCCGATCCTGATCGTGTTCGCGGTCGGAGCCGCGATCGCAACGGAGCGTTTCCTGACGCTGCGCAATATCCGGTCCAGGAACGAGGCGACGTGGAACAAGCTGCAGCCGACACTGGCAGAGGGCAAGTTCGACGAGGCCCGCGAGATCGCCAACGGCGATGACTCGACGGTTTCGCGGCTGCTCAGCATGGGGCTCGCCCGGCAGGGCGCGGTGCGGCGCCGCGAGGATATCGAGATCGCCATGGAAGAGAGCATGATGGAGATCATCCCGCAGCTGGAGAAGCGAACGGGATACATCGCTCTTGCGGCCTCGGTGGCGACCCTGCTCGGGCTGCTCGGGACGATCATCGGCCTGATCCAGGCCTTCACCGCGGTGGCAAACGCGAACCCGGCGGAGAAGGCCGACCTGCTCTCGGCCAGCATTTCGGTCGCCATGAACACGACGGCCTTCGGGCTGGTCGCGGCGATCCCGCTGATGGTGCTGCACTCGGTTCTCACCGCCAGGACGGGCGAGATCGTCGATGGCCTGGAGATGGCCTCGGTGAAGGCGCTCAACGTCATCACGGCGATGGCCAAGCGCCAGGTCGCGGTGTAGCCGCCATGACGAGGAGGGCACATCACTACAGGCGTCCCCATAAGGAGGCGCACGAGCTCGACATGACCACCTTCATGAACCTGATGGTGGTGCTGGTGCCGTTCCTGCTGATCACCGCGGTGTTTTCGCGGATCACGATCGTCGAGCTCGATCTGCCGAGCGCCAACAGTCCGGCACCGGAAGGCCCCGTCTTCAAGGTCGAGGTCGTAGTGCGCGACGAGGGCCTGGAGATCATGGACGGCCAACAGGTGATAGCCGCGGTCCCCAAGGTCGACGGGGACTATGACCTGGCCACGCTCTCGGAGTACCTGTTGGCGGTAAAGGACCAGTACCCGGAAAAGCAGGACGCTTCCGTGCTGGTCGAGCCCCAGGTCGCCTATGAGCACCTGATCCGCGTCATGGACACGGTACGTGCCGTCGAGACGGAGGGTCCGGCCGGGGAGGTTTCCCGTGCCGACCTGTTTACGGCGATATCCATCGGGGAGGCGCCATGAAACGATCACGCCGCATGGCCCGGATGGCGCGCAACAAGCGTGCCGTCCCGAAGCTGAACCTCACGTCGCTCATGGACGTGTTCACCATCCTGGTGTTCTTCCTGCTGGTCAACTCGACGAATACCGAGGTGCTGCAGCAGCCGAAGCAGATCACGCTGCCCGATTCCGTCGTGGAGGCCAAGCCACGCGAGACGGTGGTGATCTTCGTCGGCACGGAAGAGGTCCTGGTGCAGGGCAAGGTGGTCGCGCGGGTTCCCGACATCGAGGCCTTCGCCGGCGAGCGCATCGAGCCCATCAGCGTGCGGCTCGCGGAGCTTGCAGGGAACGTGATCGGGATCAGCACCCGTACCGTGGCCGACAGCCAGGAGGTGACGGTGCTGGCGGACAAGGCGGTGCCGTTCAACGTGATCAGGAAGATCATGGCCACCTGCACGGGCGAGGGATACACCAAGGTCTCGCTGGCGGTGATGCAGAAAGCTGCCCAGACCACCTCCTGACAGGGAGCGGCCAAGTGGAAGACTTGACACAACGAGAACAGGAACTTCGCGCCCAGGCCATGGGAATCCGCGGGAAACTGCAGGATCTCCAGGCCGGGTTGCGCGAGGTGGATGGCGAACTCGAGGCCCTGAAGCCGCGCCGGGACCAGCACGAGCTGCTGGACGCGGCCTGCGGTTCGCTCGGGCGGCTCGACGAGCTCGGCGCAGCCACGCTCTTCTGGGGCGAACGCGTACGGCCGGAGGACGCGGCCGCGATCCTCGGCAGCGCGCGCCAGCGTGCCGATGCCTTCAACGCCGGGCTGAAGGCGATCTCGCAGCGCCGGCAGGTGATCGTGGACGGCATCGCGGCCCACGAGGAGGCGCTCGAGGTTCTCGGTGGGGACCTCTACCAGCTCCGCGAGGAAGAGGAGCGGCGCAAGCTCGAGTGGCTGGTCGAACGCGACATCAGCGAGGTGCCAAGGCGCGCAACGGTCATGCCGTGGTCGCGGCATGGCGAAGAAGACTCACGCCTGCGCAGGTCGCTTGTCGCCGCACTCGCGGCGAGCCTGCTGGCTGCCGCGGTCCTGCCGATGATCGAGCTGCCGATGCCGAAGCGCTTCCAGCCGGAAGACGTGCCGCAGCGCCTCGCGCAGCTCGTCCGCAAGGAGCTGCCGAAGCCGCCGGTCACGGAGACGAGGCCGGAACAGCCGGAGCCCAGCCAGGCCCAGCAGCAGAAGCCGCTGCCGCAGGATCAGGAGAGGCCCGCCGAAAAGCCGCCGCAGCCGGCGGACGAGGGGCCGGCGCTGGCGGCGGCCGAGCCCGCCCCGCAGCAGCGCGTGCAGAAGGCGGGCATCCTCGCCTTCAAGGACAAGTTTGCCGGCCTGGCCAAGGGCGACGTCGCGCCGAAGCTCGCGGAGGGCGCGCGGTTCCGTGGCACGGAGGATTCGGGTTCCGGCCCGCCCGCGCGCGCCATGCTGACCAGCAACGCGCCGGGTAACAGCGGCGGCATAAACCTCGCCTCGCTCAGCCGCAACGTGGGCGGCGGCGGCAGCGGGGGTGCCGGCGGCGGCGGTGGCGGCATGCACGGGGTGGCGATCGGCCGCGCAACCAGCGCGATCGGCTCGATTGGCGGAGGCGGCGGCGCCGGCGGTGACCGGCCCCGTGCGGGCGGCGGCGCCAGCCTGTCGCGGACCGACGAAGAGATCCAGATCGTCTTCGACCGCTACAAGGCGGCGTTCTACCGGCTCTACAACCGCGAGCTGCGCAAGGACGCGACGCTGAGGGGGCAGATGATCCTGCGCCTGACCATCGAGCCCGACGGCCGCGTGTCGATGTGCGAGCTTTATGCCTCCGACATGGACGCGCCGCTGCTGGCCGACCAGGTCGTCGAGCGGGTGCGCAGTATCGACTTCGGCGCCAAGGAGGGCGTGCAGGCGCTCACCATTGTCTACCCGATCGACTTCCTGCCGGCAGCCTGAGCGCGGGAACCGGCGAACAGTACCTCCCAGACAAGGGAACAACGGATAGCGACGACCTGGAACACATAGCTGCGAAGCGATTTTGACAAGGGCAAAGCCACCGAAAGGTGGCGACGCAAAGTCACCGGTCTAACGGGCCCACGGGCCCCACGACAGCGGGGCCGCCGGAATCCAGCCCCCTCACGGGAGTTGCCACGGCCCCCTCGGTGAATCGAGCGCAGGCAAGCGGAGAGAGGGCGACGATGAATCGTGGCGATACGACGGACGTGAAGAAAGGCGGCAGCCGGCCCTGGCTGCAGCTGCTGGCGTTCGTGCTGCTGCTCGGACCCGTCTTCCCGGCGCTCGCGGTCAACTGCTCCGACCCGCCGTACTTCGGCATGATCGACGGTGACGTCGTCCCGCCGCCCGACCAGATCCAGATCGACACCAACTGCACCGTTCGCAACTTCCCGGCCAGCAATCCGCTGACCACGAACTTCAGCTTCCTGACCCAGCCAGGCCAGACGCAGGAGCGCTGGATCATCATCTTCGACAACGTGCTGCATGTCGGCCAGATGGCCTGCAATGCCGTCGCCGGCCACCGGATCTGGTTCGTCAATGGTTCCTCCAGCTCGATCCAGGAGGGCTGCCAGAACCTGCTGATTCCGGTCGAGAAGATCGACAAGCAGAACCCTCCCGGGCAGGACACGGCGACCCACGGCGTGCCGTTCACTTACACACTGGCCATGCCGGTGCTGATGGATCCGGCGACGGGCACCATCCTCAACGCCGCCGGGTCCGACAACGACCTGCATGGCGTGACGCTGACCGACGACCTGAACGCGACCGGCGTCGACCTCAGCTACGTCAGCCACGTCGCCTACTGGCGGGACACCGGCGAGGCGGTGCCGCACACCTTCTCCAACGCAGCCGGCCTGCTGACCTTCGACGAC
>DATHZW010000204.1:0-2101 GCA_035458405.1 Steroidobacteraceae bacterium
CGAGCGAGGGCAACACCCCGATCGCCAGCAGGCCACCCGCGCGCGGCGAATGCGCCCTGAGGACCAGGCCCCAGTGCACGCCCCCCAGGAAGGAAAGGATGACCGCGCCATAGCCGACCAGTACGCGTCCGGCGACGTGGCGCATTCCGGCGTCCGGCAGCAGCAGCATCGACAGGCCACAGGCGATGAACGGCAGCAGCCCGCCGTAACCCAGCGCCTTTGCGTAGGCAGGTAGCTCGGGCGAAGGCCTGCCGGGGTCGGTCGTCATGGTTGATTCCTCAGCCGGCGCTGGGCGTGAGCCCGCCCGGGACCAGGGCATGCAGCCGGGCATCGCGCATGACGTCCTTGGCCGCCTCGATGTCCGGCGCGAAATGCCGGTCGTGATCGTAGAAGCCGACGCGGGCGCGCAGCAACGCGTGCGCCCGCTCCAGCACCTCCGACGACCTGAGCGGCCGGCGGAAGTCGAGGCCCTGCGCGGTCGCCAGCAACTCGATGGCCAGCACGCCGCGGGTGTTCTCGGCCATGGGCGCCAGGCGACGCGCAGCGAAGGTGGCCATGCTGACGTGGTCCTCCTGGTTGGCCGAGGTCGGCAGGCTGTCCACGGAGGCCGGGTGCGCCAGCGACTTGTTCTCGCTGGCCAGCGCGGCGGCGGTGACCTGCGCCAGCATGAAGCCCGAGTTGAGGCCGCCCTGCTCCACCAGGAAGGGCGGCAGCTGGCTGAGCGACGAGTCGATCAGCATCGCCGTCCTCCGCTCCGACAGCGCGCCGATTTCCGCGATAGCGAGCGCCAGGTTGTCCGCAGCGAAGGCGACCGGCTCGGCGTGGAAGTTGCCGCCCGAGAGAACCTCCCCGGCTTCGCCGAAAACCAGCGGATTGTCGGAGACGCCGTTCGCCTCGATTTCGAGTACGCGCGCCGCGTCGCGGATCTGCTGCAGGCAGGCGCCGGCAACCTGCGGCTGGCAACGCAGGGAATAGGGGTCCTGCACGCGATCGCAATGCTCGTGGGACTGCTCGATCTCGCTGCGGGCGAGCACCGCCCTGAAGGCGGCCGCCACGTCGACCTGCGCCGGATGGCCGCGCGCGGCATGGATGCGGGCGTCGAAGGGGGTGCGGCTTCCCAGCGCCGCATCGACGCACATCGCGCCCGTGAGGATCGAGCCCAGCAGCAGGTCCTCGGCCTCGAACAGGCCCTCCAGCGCCAACGCCGTCGACACCTGCGTGCCGTTCAGCAGCGCGAGGCCTTCCTTGGGCCCCAGTTCGATCGGTTCGAGCCCGGCGTCGGCGAGTGCCTTCGCGGCTGGCAGCACGCGGCCGCCGAAGTGCACCGCCCCCTCGCCGATCAGCGCCAGCGACATGTGCGCCAGCGGCGCAAGGTCGCCGGAGGCGCCGACGGAGCCTTGCGACGGCACGCGCGGCAGGATTCCGGCGTTGACGAACTGCAGCAGCCGTTCGATCACCAGCGGCCGGACCCCGGACATGCCGCGCGCCAGGCTCGCGGCCTTGAGAACCATGACCAGTCGAATCGTCGAGTCGGCCAGCGGCGCACCCACGCCGGCCGCGTGCGAGCGCACGATGTAGAGCTGCAGCTGCGCCAGCTCGTCCGGCGCGATGCGGGTCTTGGCCAGGCGGCCGAAGCCGGTGTTGATTCCGTAGAGCGCCTCGCCGGCTTCCAGCCGCAGTTTCACGGCGGCGACCGCCCGCTCGACGTCCGCGCGCCAGTCGC
Organism: Steroidobacteraceae bacterium; assembly: GCA_035458405.1. Lineage (GTDB taxonomy): Bacteria > Pseudomonadota > Gammaproteobacteria > Steroidobacterales > Steroidobacteraceae > SG8-30. The sequence continues at coordinate 1,724 of DATHZW010000204.1, forward strand.
CGCTGAGGGCGACCGGCTCGCTGCCGCGGGCGATGCGCCGAAGTTCGGCAAGGCTGATGGCGCCCGGCGCCAGGCTCATGGGGGTCATGTGGATCTCAGTCCAGGGAGGGCAGGTCGAGGTGCTGCTCGCGCGCGCAGGCAATGGCGGCCTGGTAGCCCGCGTCCGCGTGACGCATGACACCGGTGCCGGGATCGTTCCTGAGGACGCGGGCGATGCGCGCCGCCGCGGCCTGCGTGCCGTCGCAGACAATGACGACGCCGGCGTGCTGGGAGAAGCCCATGCCGACGCCGCCGCCGTGGTGAATGGACACCCAGGTGGCGCCCCCCGCGGTATTGAGCAGGGCATTGAGCAGCGGCCAGTCGGAGACCGCGTCCGAG
>DATHZW010000205.1:0-2577 GCA_035458405.1 Steroidobacteraceae bacterium
TCCGCGCCGCGGCAAAGCACTTTCCCGACATCGAGATCGTCGGGATCAACGACCTGCTGGAGCCCGCCTACCTGGCCTACATGCTCAAGTACGACTCGGTCCACGGGCGCTTTGCCGGCGACATCTCCGTAGAGGGCAATACCCTGATCGTCGACGGCAGGAAGATCCGCCTGACGGCGGTCAAGGATCCCGCCGAGCTGAAGTGGGCCGAGGTCGGGGCCGAGGTCGTCGTCGAGTCGACCGGGCTGTTCCTGACCAAGGAAACCGCGGAGAAGCACCTCGCGGCCGGCGCCAGGAAGGTCATCCTGTCGGCGCCGTCGAAGGACGACACGCCGATGTTCGTCTACGGCGTGAATCACACCAGCTACGCGGGCGAGGCGATCATTTCCAACGCCTCCTGCACCACCAACTGCCTGGCGCCGGTGGCCAAGGTCCTCCATGACACCTGGGGCATCAAGCGTGGCCTGATGACGACCGTGCACGCGGCGACGGCGACGCAGAAGACGGTCGACGGCCCCTCGAACAAGGACTGGCGCGGCGGACGCGGCATCCTCGAGAACATCATTCCCTCGTCCACGGGGGCGGCCAAGGCGGTCGGCAAGGTCATCCCGGAGCTGAACAAGAAGCTCACCGGCATGTCCTTCCGCGTGCCCACCTCCGACGTGTCGGTCGTGGACCTGACGGTGGAACTCAGCCGGGAGGCGACCTACGAGCAGATCTGCGCGGCGATGAAGGCCGCGTCCGAGGGACCCATGAAGGGCGTCCTCGGCTACACGACCGACAAGGTCGTCGCGACGGATTTCCGCGGCGAGAGCTGCACCTCGGTGTTCGATGCCGAAGCCGGCATCGCCCTGGACGGGACCTTCGTGAAGGTCATTGCCTGGTACGACAACGAGTGGGGCTACTCCTGCAAGGTGCTGGAGATGGTGCGCGTGATCCAGGGCTAGGCTGCCGTCGATCGTCGTCCGTTCCGTCAACCAGACTCCAGGGGGAGCCGCATGGCCGCCATCCTTCGCATGACCGACCTCGACCTCGCCGGCAAGCGCGTGCTCATCCGCGAGGACCTCAACGTGCCGATCCAGGACGGCGCCGTGACCAGCGACGCGCGGATCCGCGCCGCGCTGCCGACCATCCGCCTTGCGCTGGAGCGCGGCGCGAAGGTGATGCTGATGTCGCATCTTGGCCGGCCGAAGGAGGGCGAGTTCGACCCCGCCCTGACGCTCGAGCCCGTTGCGTCCCGCCTGTCGGAACTGCTCGGCCGCAAGGTGCCGCTGGTGCGCGACTGGCTCGACGGCGTCGATCCCCAGGCGGGCGAAGCCCTGCTGTTCGAGAACGTGCGCTTCAACAAGGGCGAGAAGAAGGACGCCGAGGACCTCGCGCGCAGGATGGCGAGCCTCTGCGACGTCTACGTCATGGACGCCTTCGGCACCGCGCACCGGGCCGAGGCCAGCACGCACGGCGTGGCGCGCTTCGCGCCCGTCGCCTGTGCCGGGCCGCTGCTGGTGAACGAGCTGGTCGCCCTGGAGACGGCGATCGACAATCCCGCCCGCCCGCTCGTGGCGATCGTCGGCGGCTCGAAGGTTTCCACCAAGCTGACGGTGCTCGAGTCGCTGCTGGCCAAGGTCGACCAGCTGATCGTCGGCGGCGGGATCGCCAACACGTTCCTGGCCGCCGCGGGCCACCGGGTCGGCAAGTCGCTGCACGAGCCGGACATGATCGACATCGCCAGGAAGCTGATCGGGCAGTCGCAGGAGCGCGGCGTGGACATCCCGATCCCGACCGACGTCGTGGTCGCCAAGGAATTCGCCGCCAGCGCGGAGGCGGACGTAAAGGAGGTCGGCGCGGTGGCGGAGGACGACATGATCCTGGACATCGGCCCCGACACCGCGGAGCGCTTCGCGGCGATCATCGGGAGCGCGGGCACGGTGATCTGGAACGGACCGGTGGGAGTATTCGAGTACGACCAGTTCGGCGAGGGCACGAAGACGCTCGCCAACGCGATCGCGCAGTCGGCGGCTTTTTCGCTCGCCGGCGGCGGCGACACCCTCGCAGCGATCGAGAAATACGGCGTCGAGGAGCGGATTTCCTACATCTCGACCGGCGGCGGCGCCTTTCTCGAGTTCGTCGAGGGCAAGACCCTTCCGGCGGTGGCCGTGCTGGAAGCGCGGGCCGGCGCCGCCTGAGCGCCCGCCAGCGGGTGCAGCCCCGCGGTGCTTCCTCGACTATCATGGGGCGACGGCCACGAGGCCGCGCCAGAGACGAACGGATGTCCCGCCACACCAAGATTGTCGCCACCCTCGGTCCCGCAACGGACGACCTGAAGGTGCTCACCTCGCTGATCCGCGCCGGCGCAGACCTGGTGCACATCAACTTCTCGCACGGCAAGGCCGCCGACCATGCGCGCCGCGTGCAGCTGGTCCGGGACGCTGCCGATGCGGCCGGGCGCTACGTCGGCATTCTCGGCGACCTGAGCGGCCCCAAGATCCGCATCGAGCGGTTTGCGTCGGGCCCGGTCACCCTCAACGATGGCGACTCGTTCACCCTGGACACTGCCCTGGATCCCGGCGCCGGCACCCA
>DATHZW010000206.1:0-2618 GCA_035458405.1 Steroidobacteraceae bacterium
TCATGATGCCGCAGTCGACCAGGATGCGACGCAGGGAGGCAAGGCTGAGGTCGCGGTGGAAGACGGCGCCGGTGGCGACGGCGAACACCGCGGTCGCGGCCGCCGCCGGGACCGGCAGGGCGAAGCCCCCGAACAGCAGCACCAGCGGGACCAGCGGCAGCAGCAGCTCGAAACGCGCGTCCCAGCCGGCTCTCCATGCGTGCCGCCTGTCGAAGCCGCGGCCGGCACCCGTGGCCGGCGAGTGCCGCAGCCCCCAGCCAGCCATGAGCGCCATCAGCATGGCGCCCGGCAGCAGCCCGGCCAGGAACATGTCGTTCAGGCTGACCTGGCCGATGATCGAGTACATGACCAGCGGCAGGCAGGGGGGGAGCAGGACGCCGAGTGACCCGGCTCCGGTGATCAGCCCGAGCGCATCCCGTTCATCGTGTTTCGCCGCAAGCAGCAGCGGCATGACCAGCCCGCCGAGCGCCAGGATGGTGACGCCCGAGCCGCCGGTGAAGGCCGTGAAGAACGCACAGGCCAGGACCGTCACGATCGCAGGGCCGCCGCGCAGATGCCCCGTCCAGGCCATCAACACGGTGACGACCCGCCGCGCCGCACGCGTGCCGGCCAGTACGTCGCCGGCCAGCGTGAACAAGGGCAGGGTGGCGAGCAGCGGGCTCGTGACCTGGTCGTAATGGTCGAGGGGGATGGAGGCGATCGGGTCGCCATGCGCCCCGAACAGCAGCAAGGAGGCGCCGCCGAACACCGCGAAGATCGGCGCGCCGAGCAGCGTCACGCATGCCAGCAGCACCAGCGCCGGCAGCAGCAGTTCCTGCGCGGGCACGGGCGGGTGGGAGAAGATCCAGGCAAGCGCCGCGGCGAGCGCCAGGGTCAGGGCGTGGCCACGCAGCGTCGAGGCGGACCGCAGCCACAGCCGCAGTGCCAGCATCGCGAAGCCCGCGGGCAGGGCGAGCTGGACGATCCAGACCGGAATTCCCCAGGCCAGCTGCAGTCCGGCATCGCGCTCGAAACTGACGAACTGCCAGGCGGCGACGGCCAGCCCCGAGGCGATGCTGGCGGACACGGCGCCGACGGCCGCCGACACCGCCGGCTTGATCCGCCCGGGCAAGGCCTGGGCCAGGGTGCCGATGGCCAGCAGGCGGCCCTCGCGGGCCGCCGCCATCGATCCGAGCATGCCGATCAGCAGCGTCATGTGCCTGGCCAGGCCATCCAGCCCGCCGACATCCAGGCTGAAGCCGAGCTTCGACCACGCGCCGAGTTGCGCCATGCCCAGGAAGACGAGCGCGCCCATCGCGGTGCACAGGAGCGCGTCCTCGCCGGCGTGAAACCAGCGCGACAGCGCGGCCAGCCGGTGCCGCAGCGGTGTCGCCGGCGGGTGCCACTCGGCGGGGACTGCGGCGCTCATTTGCCCCCCGCCGGCGTCGTGGTCCTGCCGCGATAGGACTCGAGTGCGGCGACCGCGGCGTCGTAGGTGTCCGCCGGCACCACGCTGCCGCGGATGCTCGGATACACCCGCTGAACCTGCTCGCGCCACTCGGCTTCCATCGCCGGCGGGAACGGCACGATGGTGAGTCGCTGCTTGTCGCGCATCGCGGCGACGGCGGCTTCCTCCTCCGCACGCGCCTGGCTGCGGATGCGCTGGCCGGCATCGCGGCCCGTCCGCAGCAGGTACTGGCGGGTCTCGGCCGGCAGGGCGTCGAATGCCTGCCGTTTGACCACCATGGCGCCGACGATGGGCGCCCACCGCATGTCGAGCATGTACGGTGCGTGGCCAGCGACCTGCATGAAGTTCGCCAGGAACGCCGGGATGGGCACGGCGTCGATCATTCCGTTGCGCAGGCCGAGGATGATCTTGTCCGGGTCGAGCGGGACGGGCGTGTAGTAGTCCTTCATGAGCGACACCGTGACGGGATCGTTGCCGTCGGCGTAGACGCGCATGGCCCTGAGATCGTCCCCGTTCCGGATCGGGCGCGTGGAAAAGAAGCGGACCCATCCGGCGTCGCCCCAGAAGAGCACCACGTATCCCTTCTGATGGAGGCTCCCCTCGAGACGTTCGCGAAGCGCCTCGCGGACGTAGTCCACTTCATCCCAGTCGCGGAACATCATCGGCATCAGCTGCAGGGCGGTCGAGTCGCGATCTATCTGCCCGAGCCCGTTGGCGGTCAGCATCGCGCCCTGGATCTGGTTGACGCGCATGCGCCTGGCAATCTGCGCCTCGCCGCCCTGGGTTCCCGCGTAGATGTCGAGCGTGACGCCGCCCCCGGGCGCCTTGCTCCACTCGGCGGCCAGCGCCTGCAGGCTCTTGTGGAAGGACGAGCCGGCCGGCGCGACGGTCGCGATCCGCAGCGTCGTGTCGCCGGCCGAGGCGGGAATCGCTGCGACGAGCGCAGCTGCGGCCAGGCATGCGATCGCGGTGACCTTTCTCATGGCGCAACTCCCTTGGCGTCGGACTCGAGCCGTTCGTCGAGCGGCGGCAGGATCAGCCGGTCGATGTCATCCAGCAGCCAGCGGGCGCGCCGCTGCATGAGCGTGTTGGCGAGCCGCGAGGACGGGTTGGCGTCGATGTCGATCGCGAGCGCCGAGTCGAGCGCCTCGCGGAAGCATTGGCGATCCTC
>DATHZW010000207.1:0-5937 GCA_035458405.1 Steroidobacteraceae bacterium
GGCGGTCGCGCTGCAGTGAGCGGCCTGAGCAGCCGTTGACGGCAGGGACCCGCAATCCGGCGCGAAGCCGCCGGCTCTCCCCGCGCCGACCGACCCGCTCAGCCCTGCGTGGAGGAGCTGGGAAAGGCGAACTGCGCGCGCTCGGCGGCGTCGCCGGGCCAGCGCTGGGTGATCGTCTTGCGCTGCGTGTAGAAACGCACGGAATCCGGCCCATAGGCCGCCAGCGGCCCGAACAGCGAGCGCTTCCAGCCGCCAAAGCTCTGGAAGGCGACCGGCACGGGCAAGGCGACGTTCACGCCCACCATGCCGACGCGGATGTTGTCGGTGAACCAGCGCGCCGTACCGCCGTCGCGCGTGAAGATGCAGGTACCGTTGCCGAACTCGTGGCCGTCCACGACCGCCATCGCCTCGGCCAGCGAGTCGACCCGCACCACGCACAGCACGGGGCCGAAGATCTCTTCCTTGTAGATGCGCATCGACGGCTCGACGCGGTCGAACAGGCAACCGCCCAGGAAGAATCCCTGCTCGTGGCCGGGCACCTTCAGCCCGCGACCATCGCAGACGAGCTTCGCGCCCTCCTCGATCCCGAGATCCACATAGCCACGCACTCTCTCGAAGTGCTCGCGGGTCACGAGCGGCCCCATTTCGACGCCCGGCAGCGTGCCGGGCCCGACCTTGAGCGCCTTGACCTGCCGCGCCAGCTTCGCCACCAGGGCATCCGCGGTCGCCTCCCCGACACAGACCGCGACCGAGATGGCCATGCAGCGCTCGCCGCAGGAACCGTAGGCGGCGCCCATCAGCGCAGCGACCGCGTTGTCGAGGTCCGCGTCCGGCATGACGACGGCGTGGTTCTTCGCACCACCGAGGGCCTGGACCCGTTTGCCGGCCACGCCGCCTGAACGGTAGATGTGCTCGGCGACCGGCGTCGAGCCGACGAAACTGATCGCCTGCACACGCGGGTCGGCCAGCAGGGAATCCACGGCCTCGCGATCGCCGTTGACGACGTTCAGCACGCCGTCCGGCAGGCCCGCCTCCGTCAGCAGTTCCGCCAGCGCCATCGCCGTGCTCGGGTCCTTCTCGGAGGGTTTCAGCACGAAGGTGTTGCCGCAGATGATCGCCATCGGGAACATCCACATCGGGACCATGGCGGGGAAATTGAAGGGCGTGATGCCGGCCACCACGCCCAGCGGCTGGAACTCCGACCAGCTGTCGATGGCGGGCCCGACGTCCTTGCTGTGCTCGCCCTTCAGGAGCTCCGGCGCGCCGCAGGCGTATTCCACCACCTCGATGCCCCGCGCCAGCTCGCCCCGGGCGTCGTCCAGCACCTTGCCGTGCTCCGCGGTGATCAGCGCCACGATGCGATCGGCATTGCGCTCCAGCAAGTCCTTGAAACGGAACATGATGCGGGCACGCTTGAGCGGCGTGGTGGCCCGCCAGCCGGGAAAGGCGGCCACCGCCGCGGCCACCGCGACGGACACGTCCTCGCGCGAGGCCGCCGCGACTTCGCGGACGACTTCGCCGGTGGCAGGATTCATGACCGGCAGCGTCCGTCCGGTCGCCGGACGGGGCTTGCCGGCCACGAAATGCGGGACGACTGGCAGCTTGGAAGGCTTGGCTATGGGCTGGTTCTGGCTCATGTTGTGGCACCGCAATGGGATTCAGGTCCGTGGAGGGGATGATACCCCCGCCAGGCTGGCTATATAGTGTCCGGATTACGGAGGAATCATGCCGTGAATCCGAATTCCAGGGCGGCGCTCGTGTACACGACGGGCCTCGGCGCAATCTGCCCGGGCTGCCGCCGGCCGGCGGCGGACTGCGCCTGCCGCAAGCCCGACGGGCGGCCGGCGCGGAACAAGACCGTGCAGGTTTCGCGCGAAACGGCAGGGCGCAAGGGCAAGGGCGTCTCCGTCATCTCGGGCCTGCCGCTTGGAGCTGCCGAACTCGAGGCCCTGGCGGGAGAGCTCAAGCGTCGCTGTGGATCCGGCGGCACGGTCCGGGACGGCCGTATCGAGATTCAGGGCGATCATCGCGACCTGCTGGTGGCGGAACTCGCCAGGCGGGGCTACCAGGCAAGGCGCGCCGGCGGGTGAGCCGGCCAAGGCAAGGAGAAATATTCCATGGGAACCGTCACTCTGCTCGCCGGCATGGCCGTCTTCTTCGGCGTGCACTCGGTCTCCATCGTCGCCCCCGCCTGGCGGGACAGGATGGTCGCGCGCCTCGGCGAACCGGCATGGAAGGGCGTGTACGCCATTGCGTCGGTCGTCGGCTTCATCCTGATGATCCGCGGCTACAGCCATGCGAAGCTCGATCCGACGGTCGTCTATGAGCCCGCGTACTGGCTCAGGCACCTGGCGGCGATCGTGATGGTGCCGGTGTTTCCACTGCTGCTGTCGGCCTACTTCCCGGGACGCATCAAGGCCGCCGCTCAGCACCCGATGCTTGCGGCCACGAAACTGTGGGCGGCAGCGCACCTGCTGGCCAACGGCATGCTGCCCGACGTCCTGCTGTTCGGCGGCTTCCTGGCCTGGGCGATCGCGGATCGCATCTCGCTGAAGCACCGCCCCGCCCGCCCGATCAAGGTCCTGCCCGAGCGGCGCTTCAACGACCTGGTCGCGGTGGTCGCCGGTTTGGCTCTCTACGTCTGGTTCATCGCCTGGGCGCACTACCGCCTGTTCGGCGTCTCCCCCGTAACCGGCTGACCGGGAACCCCGGCCCGCGGCCCGCATCCAGGACGACATGGCAGGCGAAACGACCACAGTGACCCAGCGACGCATCGAGTCGATCATCGCGTCGGTGCCGGCCTCGGACGGGGCCGGCGTCAAGCTGCGCCGCAGCCTGGGCCGTGCGCAGGACCTGCGGCACGACCCGTTCCTGATGCTCGACGAATTCTTCTCGGACAACCCGGACGACTATCTCGCGGGGTTCCCGACCCACCCGCACCGCGGCTTCGAGACGGTCACCTACATGCTCGACGGCCGCATGCGCCACGAGGACAGCGGCGGCAATCGCGGCGACCTCGGGCCCGGCGACGTGCAGTGGATGACCGCCGCGCGCGGCATCATCCACTCGGAAATGCCGCAGCAGACGCAAGGCCGCATGCGCGGATTCCAGCTGTGGCTCAACCTGCCGGCCGCCGAGAAGATGCGCCCGGCCGCATACCGGGACATCCCCAAGGAGAACATCCCCTCGGTCGACCTGCCCGGCGTCGGCACCGTCAGGGTCATTGCCGGGGCCTTCATCCATGGGTCCGGGTGCACCGCCGGCCCGCTCGGCGGGAGCACGACCGAGCCGGTATTCCTGGACCTGCGACTGGCCCCGTATGCCAGCCTGGAGGTCCCGCTGCCTGCCGGCCACAACGCCTTCGTCTACGCCTACGACGGCCTCGTGGCGGTCGGCCCGGACCGGCGGCTCCTGCCCCACCGGGCGGCGGGCCTGCTGTCGGGCGGCGACGCGGTTTCGGTGGCGGCCGGCAAGGAAGGGGCCGGCCTGTTGCTGCTGGCGGGCAAGCCGCTGCGCGAACCGGTGGTGCAATACGGGCCGTTCGTCATGAACAGCTGGGAGGAAATCGAGCGCGCCGTGTTCGATTACCAGCGCGGGCAGCTCCTCGGCCCGCCTGGAGCCTGAGCCGATCGCCGGCCCCGGGGCTGGCATTGCCCCCCGTGGATCCGTGACAATTCCCTGTTTGGCGGCAACGGGTCCGCCGCGGCGGCCGGGTCCGCCGGCCGCCAGTCGAGAACCAGGTCATGGGACGCATCTTCGAAGTCAGAAAGCACACGATGTTCGCGCGCTGGAACCGCATGGCGAAGCAGTTCGCGCGGATCGGCAAGGACATCACCATCGCGGTGCGCCAGGGCGGCCCCGAACCGGCCAACAACCCGGCGCTGCGGCGCGTCATCCAGAACGCCCGCTCGATCAACATGCCGAAGGACAAGGTCGAGGCGGCCATCCGCCGCGCCTCGGGCCAGGAAGCGGCTGACTACCAGGAGATCTTCTACGAGGGCTACGCGCCCCACGGCGTCGCGGTGCTGGTCGAGACGGCGACCGACAACCCGACGCGGACCGTCGCCAGCGTCCGCAACATCTTCAACAAGTTCGGCGGCAACCTCGCCAGCAACGGCAGCGTCAGCTTCCTGTTCAAGAGGATGGGCGTGTTCCGGCTCGACCCGGCCGGCATCGACCAGGACGACCTGGAGCTGTACCTGATCGACCACGGCCTCGAGGAGATGGGCGAATCCACCGGCGAGAAGGGCGAGGCGCAGATCGTCGTGCGCTGCGCCTTCGACGACTTCGGCACCGTGCAGAAGGCGCTGGAGGACCGCGGCATCGAGCCGCTGTCCGCCGAACACGAGTACATCTGCACCGTGCCGACCGAACTGCCCGAGGACCAGGCCACCGAGGCGCTGACCCTGATCGACAAGCTGGAGCAGGACGACGACGTCCAGCGGGTCTTCCACACGCTCGTCTGACCGGTGCCAGGCACGTGCCTGGCACCAATTCGCCGGATCAGTAGAACAGCGTAATGAGCGTGACGCTGACGGCGCCGACCACGATGGCCGAGAACAGGCCGACGGCCAGCGGCTTCAGGCCGATGCTCCTGAGGCCCGCGATGCTGGTTCCCAGCCCGACCGCGGCCATCGCCACCGCCAGGCAGTATTCCGCGATCGTCTTGGTGTTGCCGACCAGCGCCTTCCACTGCTCGTGCGAGAGAAAGCCCAGGACCTTCTCGTCGGCCCCGGCGGTGTCGCCCACGGTGCGCAACAGGCTCATCATCGCGAAGCCGATCACGAACAGCGGCACCATCGTGTACCACGGGGGCGGCGCCGCGCCTTCCGACGACCGGCGGTGGTAGTAGATGGACATCAGGGGGATGACCAGCAGCATGCCCAGGTTGCGCACCAGCTTGGTCACCGTCGCCACGTCCAGCGCCCGCGCGTCGCCGAAGTATTCCTGGTAGACGAGCCCGGAACCCGCCACCTGCGAGGTCTCGTGCACGGCGGTGCCGAGGAACAGCCCGCTCTTGAAGGCGTCGGCCGCGAAGACCCAGTGCGCGGCAAACGGATAGACGAGCATGGCGGCCACGCCGAACAGGGTGATGCAGGCGACGGCATAGGCGGTCTCGTCGTCGCGTGCGCCGATGGTCGGGGCCGTCGCCACGATGGCGGTCGCGCCGCAGATGCTCGTGCCGACCGCGATCAGCGTGCCGAGCTTCTCGGTCAGGCCGACGCGCTTGGCGACATAGGTGACGAGCAGCAGGGCCGACAGCACCGTGCCCAGGATCACCGGCAAGGCCTTGATGCCGATTTCACCCGCCTCGGCGAGGCTCAGGCGGATGCCCAGCAATACGATGCCGAGCCTGAGGATCCGCACCACGCTGAACTTGATGCCCGGCTGGAGCGCCGCCGGCAGGCGGAGGACATTGCTGACCAGGATCCCGATCAGGATGGCCATCATGATGCCGCTGACCGGGCTCTTCGGCAGTCCCATCAGCGTCACGCCGATGAATTCCGCCGACCAGCCGCCGGCGACCGCGATGACCAGCGCGAGCAGCAGACCGGGAATCCTGTTCATGCGAGCAACCCCTTCATCGCCATTTCACGGGCGCCCTGTTGAAACCGCCGCCGGTCCGGTGCGGGGGCAGGAGCCGCTGCTGCCAAACCAGGACGCCCCGCGACTGCGGGGCGCCGGTTCCACGTGGCCTGTCACCTGCCCCAGGCGTAACTGAACTCCAGGTCCCACTGGTGCATCTTGAATTCCACCGACTGCGTCGGATCGAAATTCTGCGGGCCGGTCACCGTGACCGACGGCGCGTACATCAAGGCCACGCTGAACTCGCGCCCGCCGTCCAGCCTGCGGGTGAAGCCCGCCGTGTAGTGTTCTTCCATCACGCCGGGCGCAAGGATATTGAAGGTCATCTCTTCCTTCGGGATCGGCTGGTCG
>DATHZW010000208.1:0-2667 GCA_035458405.1 Steroidobacteraceae bacterium
GCCGGAACCAAGGAGAGAAATCAACATGTCTGCCAGAAGAAAGCTCCGGAACATCTCGGAGATCCGGCGGTTCTTCCACCGCAACGAGACGCCGATCTACTTCGTCAGTGCGACCAACTTCAACCTGCTCGGAATCGACGAGTGGGTCAGGAATTTCAAGTACATCAACTACATAGACTGCTACGACGGCCGGCACCCGAACGTGTTCTGCCCGCCGGAGATGCCGCACCCGGAGTTCGAGTCGATCGAGGACATCAATAACTACCTGCTGCAGCACAAATCCGTCGTCGACCTGATCGAGCACCGCGGCGGCAAGCCGAAGCTCGTCTTCCTGATGTTCGACGAGAAGACCGAGAAGCTGGCGAAGGAAATCGGCGCCCAGGTCTGGTTCCCCAAGGCCAGGCTCCGCAATCGCGTGGACAACAAGATCGAGACCGTACGGATCGGCGACAAGGCGGGCGTGCCGAGCGTGCCCAACACCCTGTCAGAGGTGAAGGACTACAAGCACCTCATGCAGGTGGCGGCGGACGCCGGGCTCGGGCGCGACCTGGTACTGCAGTCCGCCTATGGCGACAGCGGCCACACCACGTTCTTCATCAAGTCGGAACAGGACTTTCGCGCGCATGCGGGCGACATCGTCGGCATGGGCGAAATCAAGGTCATGAAGCGCATCCGCTGCCGCGGATCCGCGATCGAGGCCTGCACGACCAAGAACGGCACCATCGTCGGGCCGCTGATGACCGAGCTGGTCGGCTTCCCGGAACTGACGCCGTATCGGGGCGGCTGGTGCGGCAACGAGATCTTCCCCGACGCCTTCACCCAGAGGCTGCGAAACAAGGCCCGGGACTACACCTTCAAGTTCGGCGAACAGCTGCGCAAGGAAGGCTACCGGGGCTATTTCGAACTCGACTTCCTGACCGACCAGAAGTCGGGCGAGCTCTACCTGGGCGAGCTCAACCCGCGCATCACGGGCGCGAGCTCGATGACCAACCACGCGGCCTTCGCCCATGCCGACGCGCCGCTGTTCCTGTTCCACCTGCTGGAGTTCTCGAACGTCCCGTTCGAGCTCGACATCGACGAACTCAACGCGCGCTGGGCGGCGCGGGAGAACATCGACAACTGGTCGCAGATCGTCATCAAGCACACCGAGAACACGGTCGACGTCCTGAGCGAGGCTCCCGAGTCCGGCATCTGGCGGATGGGCAACGGCGGCCGGGTCGAGTACGATCGCTTCGACTATCACCGACGGGCCGTCGAGTCGGAGCGCGAGGCGTTCTACCTGCGCATCCTGAAGCCGGGCGACTACCGCTACGAAGGCGCGGATCTCGGCATCCTGGTGCTGCGCGGGCGCGTCATGACCTCGAAGTTCGAGCTGACCGAGCGGGCGCAGCGCTGGATCCACGGCATCCGGTCCATGTACCGCGGGCAGCCGATGACGCCGGCGGCGCTGCCCGCCGAGCGCAGCTTCAAGATCCTCTGACGCCGGACCCGGGCAGGCCCTTGCAGTGCAACTCGACTTCGAGCTGATCACCGAGGAGCAGCCCGGACCGCGGTGGAAGGCGCTGTTCGGGCGCCTGTGGCCGCAGCATCGCGGCTGGTACCTGAGCGAGTCGCTACGCGACCGGCCGACCTACCTGGAGTGCCGGCGTGCCATCGGCCGGCATATGCCGGAGATGCTGCCGGTCTACTCACAGCTGTGCGAACTGGCCGGCGGCAACGACCTGGAATCCCGCTTCCTGAGTCTCTACGGTCCCCCTGCGTACCTGACCGCCTGTTCGCAGGCCATCTGGCAGGGGTCGCCGCCGGTGCTGGTGCGCAACTACGACTACAGCCCGCGGGCGTTCGACGCCGTGCTGCTTCGAACGAAGTGGCTGGAGCGGTGGGTGCTCGGCATGAGCGACTGCATGTCGGGGCTGCTGGATGGCATCAACGACGCCGGACTGGCGGTCTCGCTCACCTTCGGCGGCCGGCGCGTGGTCGGCGACGGCTTCGGCGTGCCGTTCATCCTGCGCTACGTGCTGGAAACCTGCGGGACCGTGAAGGAAGCGACCGCGGTACTCAAGCGGGTGCCCTGCCACATGGCCTACAACGTCACCGTTCTCGATGCGGCCGGGGACTGGGCGACCGTCTACCTGGGTCCCGACCGGCAGGCCCTGGTCTCGCGCGTGGCCGTCGCGACCAACCACCAGGAACGCGTGGAGTGGGCGACCCATGCGGCCGCCACCGGGTCGGTCGAGCGCGAACGGTTCCTGCTGAACGAACTCGCCCGCGGCCGGCCGACGCAGGAGGACTTCGTCGCAGCCTTCCTCAAGCCGCCGGTCTATTCGCTCGCCTTCGACCGCGGCTTCGGGACCCTCTACACCGCGGTGTATTCAGTGCACGACCGCGCGCTCGAGTTGCGCTGGCCGGGGGCAGAGTGGCGGCTTGCGCTCGAGGAGCAGGGCGACGGCCGGCTGCCGATCAGCTACCCATGGGCTGCCAGCGCGTCTGGATAGGTCGGTCCGGCTTTCGCGCGACGTCCCCGATCGCCCCGGCGGCAGTGCCGCCTCGAACCTGATTGCCTGACATCCGCCCAGCGCGACACCCCGCGACGGGAAGTGGATAATGAGGCTCAATCAGGCAGGTACCGCACATGACGAGGGCAGTTCTGGGAATCATCGGCGGGTC
>DATHZW010000209.1:0-3386 GCA_035458405.1 Steroidobacteraceae bacterium
CCGGGACGGTGGGCGGAAGGCCACGGACGCCGCGGGACGACGATGACCTGACACAGCTCTACACCAGCGGCACGACCGGCCATCCCAAGGGCGCCTTCCACTCGCTGCGCCAATGGCACGACTGGATCCGCATCTGCCGCGAGTCGCGCTGGGGCCGGTACGACGCCGCGACCACCATGCTCGTCGTCATGCCGATGTTTCACATCGCCGCACTCGGGACCGCTCTGCTGGCCCTGGTGCAGGGCGCCCGCGTGGTCGTGTTGCGCCGCTTCGATCCGGGGCGAGCGCTCGCGGCGATCGAGACCGAGCGCGTCACCGATACGCTGCTGGCGCCGGCCGTTCTCCATGCCTTGCTGGCCCATCCCGACTTCGCCCGCCACGACCTGTCCAGCTTGACGTCGATCTGCTACGGCGCCGCTCCCATGCCGCCATCGGTGCTCGAGCAGCTGCGCGCGCGCACCAGCTGCAAGCTGGTGCAGGTCTATGGCATGACCGAAAACCTGGGGCTGTCGACCTCGCTGGGATCGGCCGAGCACGACCCGGCGCTCGGCAAGCTGGCGTCCTGCGGGCGTCCCTACGCAGGCACCGCCCTGCGCGTCGTCGACGCCGAGGGCCGTGAGCTTCCGCGGGGAGAGACTGGCGAAATCGTCGTGCGCGGCCCGACCACCTTCAAGGGGTACTGGCGCGACCCGGAGGCAACCGCCGCGGCGCTGCGCGATGGCTGGCTGCACACCGGCGATGCCGGCTACCTCGACGAGGACGGCTTTCTCTTCATCCTCGACCGGGTGAAGGACATGATCATCAGCGGCGGCGAGAACATCTACCCCGTCGAGGTTGAAAATGCGTTGTGCTCGCACCCGGGCGTGGCCGAAGCGGCGGTAATAGGCGTACCCGACGAGCGCTGGGGCGAGGCCGTCAAGGCCGTCGTCGTGCTGAAGCCAGGCACGACGCTGCAGGCGGCGGAGCTGATCGCCTTCGCGCGCGAGCGCATTGCCGGCTACAAGACGCCACGCACCGTCGAGTTCGTCCCTGCCCTGCCGCGCAACGCCACCGGAAAGCTGCTGCGCCGCGCACTGCGTGAGCCCTACTGGGCGGGACAGGCGCGGAGGGTCCACTGATGGGCGCCGCGGGCGGCGACGACTCTGCGCCCGCTCGCCTGGCCATATTCGATCTCGACGGCACGATCACGCGGCACGACACCCTGGTTCCCTACCTGGGCGGCTACGCGGCCCGCAACCCCGCGGGCCTGTGGCGACTGTGGCGACTGCCCTTCAGCCTGGCGCGTTTCGCGCTCGGACTTTCCGATCGCGGGCGGCTGAAGTCATCGCTGATTCGCCAGGTGATGCGCGGAGCGGATCGCGAACAGGTCCGGGCCTGGAGCGAGGCGTTCTGCGGCTCGCAGCTGTCGGCGATGCTCATTCCGGCTGCGCTGACCGTCATCGAGAGGCACCGGGCGGCCGGCGACCGGCTGGTGCTGCTGTCGGCCAGCGTGGACCTGTATGTGCCCGCCATCGGCCGGCGTCTCGGCTTCGACGAGACCCACTGCACCGGCGTTGCCTGGGAAGGCGCGAGGCTCGACGGGCAGCTGACGACCGAGAACCGCCGCGGCAAGGAAAAGCGCCGCGTCGTCGAGGCGCTGCGCGCCCGCTACCCGGGCGCCCGGCTGGCCGCCTACGGCAACGCGAGGTCGGATTTCGAGCACCTGCTGGTGGTGGACGAACCGCTGGTGGTCAACGCCAGCCCCGCGACGCAGCGGCGCGCCCGGGCCGCGGGACTGCCCTGCGCCGACTGGCGCTAGAACGGGTGCCAGCGGGACACCGCCCAGCCCAGCCAGGCCAGCGACACCATCAGCACCTGGCCCGGCAGCACGCGCAAGACGAATGCGGCGCGGCCCGACACCCAGGAAACCGCAACCTTCATGCAGGCATTGGCGGTAAACGCCAGCAAGGTGGCGATGACGGCCTGGTCGATGGTCAACTTGCCGGCTGCGGCCAGCGAGGCCGCCGACGCGCCCGCGGCCTGCGTGTCCGCGACCCCGGCGACGGCAACGCCCACCAGCGCACCCGCGGTCCCGAACAGGCGCTCCAGGAGCGCGGCGGCCAGGACCACCCCCGTGATGGTGGCCGTGAAGATCAGCACATCGCGCGGACTGAACGGCCGGCCCAGCTGCATTTCCTGCGGCGGCGGCGCACGCACGGCGCGAAGAGTGAACAGCGCCCCGTAGCCCAGCGCACCCAGGCCCGCCAGCACCATGGGCAGGCTCATCGCGGCCATGACCTCGCGGTTGGCGACCGCGAGCACGATCATCATGAAGATCGGCGTCGCCAGCGAGGACAATGCCGCCCCGGCAATGGCCGGTCGCAACAGAGCCGGTTCGGCCAGCGCCCTGCTGCCCATCGCCCCGTGGGTCGCCGTGCTCGAGACGAACCCCCCCGCCAGCCCGGACAGCGGCAAGCCGACCGCGGCGCCGAGGGCCCGAAGCGCAACGTAGCCGGCCGCGTTGATGGTCATGACCAGGATCGCCAGCAGCCAGATCACCCGCGGGTTGAAGGCGCTGAGGGGATCGACCGCGCGATCGGGCAACAGCGGCAGGACCACCAGTGCCGCCGCCGCGAGCAGCAGGCCATCGTGGACTTCCTGGGCATTGAGCTGGTCGAGAACGAACCGGTGCAGCCTGGTCCGCGCCGCCAGCATGATTGCCACCACCACGCCGAGCCCGGCGCCGGTGGCGGGATGCCGATACGCGAGGATCCCCAGCAGCGTGGTCACGACCAGCGCGATCTCCGTCGTCAGTCCGGGGTCCTCGTTCGCGCCGTGGTGATAGGCGACCGCGGCAAAGGCCGTCGCGGACAGGACCGTGACCGGAGTCAGCCAAGGATTGTTCACCGCCGCGGCGATCGCTCCTGCGAGGGCGAACAGGGCAAAGGTCCGTATGCCGCCTGGCTTGCGATGGGGTCCGGTTCCCTTGCTGCGCTCACGCTCGAGGCCGATCAGCAGCCCGACGCCCAGCGCGGCCGCAAGGCCGACGATATCGGGAGAGACGCTGTCCATGCTCCTCGAGGTTAGCACCAAGAGGGGCGCCTGCTCAGCGTGTGCTGTGCCTACAGGCGTCCCCGCCGGGATGTTCCGCCGGCGGGCCTGCCGGGCCCGATGAATCCGGATCCCTCCGGATGACGAAATATTCCCGGTGCTTGTGCGGTCTACTATGAGGTAGATCGTTGTCCCAGCGGAGGATCCATGCGCGTCAGGCGACCCAGCGGCATCGCGGCCTCGGAGATCACGCCCGAGCCGGTCTATCAATCGCGGCGGGCCTTCCTGACAGGCCTCACCGGCGCCGGCCTGCTGGCCGCCGCGCCCGAGATCCTGGCGCAGGCGATGGTCAGCGT
>DATHZW010000210.1:0-8031 GCA_035458405.1 Steroidobacteraceae bacterium
GCAGAGGTGCCAGGCAGGTGCCTGGCACTGTCAGATCCCGCCGCCCTGCTCGAAGCCGGTTTCGATCGCTTCCGCCTGGTAGACACGCGAGCCCGGCGGGACGCTGTGGGTCAGCCAGACGTTGCCGCCGATGACGCTGCCGCGGCCGATGCGGACCCGGCCCAGCACCGTGGCGCTGGCGTAGATGGTGACGTCGTCCTCGACGATGGGATGGCGCGGTTTTCCCTTGACCAGCAGGCCCGACTCGTCCACCTGGAAGCTCTTCGCGCCGAGCGTCACGCCCTGGTAGAGCGTGACCCGGTCGCCGATCACGGCGGTCTCGCCGATGACGACGCCGGTCCCGTGGTCGATGAAGAATTCCCGGCCGATCGACGCGCCGGGGTGGATGTCGATGCCGGTCAGCGTGTGCGCCCGCTCGGAGATGAGACGCGGCAGCAGCGGCACGCCCTGCTGCTGGAGCAGGTGCGCAATGCGGTGGCGCGTGATCGCGAGTATGCCCGGAAACGCGTACATCGCCTCGACCGGGTCGCGGCAGGAGGGGTCGCCGCGATAGGCCGCGCGCGCGTCCTCGAACAGCCGCTGGCGCAGCTCCGGCAGGTGCTCGATCACTTCGCGCGCCACCGCCCGGCTCATGGTCTGGCGCCCGGCCTGGTCGCCATCCCGCGCCTCGACGTGGTCGCGAAAGCCCAGGGCCAGCAATACCTGCTCGGCCAGCAAGGGCTCGATGGCCGCGATCTCTTCGGCGATTCGCCGCCTTCGGGTCGCTACGTCGGCGGCTGCCGTCAGCGTCTCCGGGACCAGCAGCCGGTGCAGGCGCACCACCGCCTGCAGCGACAGTTCGCGGTCCGGCAGCAGCCCGGTGCCCAGCGCGGAAAATCCGCCTCCGCGCGGCGTGGCCAGCAGTCCGTCGACGGTCCGGGCGTCGACGCCCTCAGCGGTTGATGACGAGCTTGTGGTCACTCGGAGACACCTCCTCGTAGAGCCAGGTCGACAGGTAGCGTTCGCCGAAGCTCGGGATGATGACGACGATCAGCTTGTCGCGGCTTTCCTCCCGGGCGGCAACCTGCAGCGCCGCGTACAGGGCGGCGCCCGCGCTGATTCCCACCAGGATGCCTTCCTCGCGCCCGATCCGTCGCGCGTACTCGCCCGCCTGCTCGTTGGATACCCGGATGATCTCGTCGATGATCCCGGTGTTCAGGACTTCCGGCACGAACCCCGCGCCGATGCCCGCGATCTTGTGCGGGCCGGGCTCCCCGCCCGAGAGAACCGGGCTCGCCGCCGGCTCGACCGCGACTGCCCTGAAGGTCGCCTTGCGCGACTTGATGACCTCGGCGACGCCGGTGATGGTCCCGCCGGTGCCGACGCCGGAGATCAGGTAGTCCACGGCGCCGTCGGTGTCCGCCCAGATTTCCTCGGCCGTCGTGCGGCGGTGGATCTCCGGGTTGGCCGGGTTGGAAAACTGCCCGACCAGGAGGAAACGCTTCGGGTCGCCGTCGGCGATCTCCTGGGCCCTGGCGATGGCGCCCTTCATTCCCTTGGCGCCTTCCGTGAGCACCAGTTCGGCGCCGAAGGCCTGCAGCATGCGGCGGCGTTCGAGGCTCATCGTGTCCGGCATGGTGAGCACGAGCTTGTAGCCCTTGGCCGCTGCGACGAACGCCAGGCCGATGCCGGTGTTGCCGCTGGTCGGCTCGACCAGGACCGTGTCCGGGCCGATGCGGCCCTGCTGCTCGAGGGCCTCGATCATGCTCACGCCGATGCGGTCCTTGACGCTTGCGCAGGGATTGAAGTACTCGAGCTTCAGGACGATGTTGCCGGGCAGTCCCCTGCCGATCTTGTTGAGACGGACCAGCGGCGTGCGGCCGATGGTTTCCAGGATGCTGTCGTAGATGCGCGCCATGATGTCGGCCTCCCTCAAGCCGGTCATCGCCGGGCGTTCGAGTCCTCTGCCGGAAAGGTAGCCCCTTCCGGACGAAAGCGGAAATTTCGTGTTGCGCTGTGCTGATACCCGCCGGTTATCGCCGCCCTGGCGGCGCGCTCAACGGGCCCGGCCGGGGAACTTGTCCAGCATGGCCGACGCCGTGCGCAGCGCCCCGGAGGAAAGCTCCCGCCGACTGGTGGCGATACCCGAGGCCGTGGCCTGCCAGATGACCTTTTCGCTTGCGCCGGACAGCGCCATCAGCACCAGGGTGGCCTCCCGGACGAGGCCCTCGCTGCCGGCCGGGTCGGGCGCCAGTTCGCGTCCCGTCAGCGTGGTCGGGTCGCGAATCTGCGCGTAGGCGTCGCGCGTGTTCTCGGACGCGAACACGGCGATGCGATAGGTCACGATGAAGTCGGGCGTCGTGCCCGCGGGGGCCGGCGCATAGCCCTTTTCGCCCAGCTTGCGCTTGACCAGGGCCTCGAGCTGGGTGTCCGCCTTGCGCGCCGAGGCGCCGGCTTCCCGGACGGCTTCGGAGGAGCGGAACTCGAAGCTGCCGAAGGTCGCGGGACTGACTGCCGACTTGCTGACGACGATCGGCGACGTGCTCGCGCAGGCCGCGAGCAGCGCGAAGGCGGCGAGGAAGGCGATGCGCATGGAGTGACCTCGGCGAAAGACAGTGGCGCAAAAAGAAGGAGGGTAGCCGCGCCATTCAGCGCTGGTACCCCCCGACATGGAAACCTTGAAACGGCCGGCCGTCAACGGCCCCCGTAACTCTCCATCCTCAGTCCCGTGCCGCCGTGCGACACATGGGCCACGATCGCCTGCCGGCGATGGATCTTCGTGACCTTGCCAAGATTGATGGCAAACGCCAGTTCCACGATCGTGCCTTTCGCCAGGCCGAGGTTGCGCGTCTCGACGAACACGCCGTTGGCGCTGAGGTTGTGGGCCCGGCACAGCTTGCCGCTGCGCCCTGCGACGCTGAGGTAAACCGTGGTCCGCGCGCGATGCCGCGTATGCAGTCGTCGTTCCATCTCCCGTTCCCCGCTTTTTTTCGTGGAGACGAATCAAGGGTCGAGTATGCCGAGGCTCGCGGCCGGATGGAAGCGGCCGAACCGCAGTATTGGGCCATCGCGCGGACAGGCCTTGGGAATCAGCAGATTAGGTCAATATGCGGGGCCCGCGGCGGCGTCTTTTTGCGTTGCGGGGCAGGCTCCCCCGGCACTTTACGGCGACTGGTCCTTGCGGCGGATCGCCAGCTGCGTCGGCGCCTCGATTCCCATCTTGACGCGCTTGCCCGAGCCGCCGAGCAGCGTGATCTGGATCGGTCCGTTGGCGAACAGCTCGGCCAGCGTCATGCCGGCGTCGGTCCCGTCCGCGGGAGCGATGACGATCGATTCGTCGGCGCGTCGCGTCACTACCAGCATCTGCCGGGACCTCGCGGGTGGGGAATTCTGGTGCTCTCAGAGGCCATGCGCGGCGATCAGCTTGCGCGCGACGGTCCTGGCATCGACGCGGTATTCGCCGCGCGCGACGCGGTCGCGCAGCACCGCGACCAGGATCGAGTCGATGTCGCAGGGGCCGGGCATGACCGGGGGCCACGGCGGAGGGCCGGCCGCCTGCGCGGCGACCTGGCGGTCCGGCAGGGGCACGACCGCGCAGTCGCCTTCCGTCCGGCGGGGCTCGGTGGGCCCCGGCCGGGCGGTGCCGCGGGGCCGGAATCGCAGGATCTTGTCGGCCAAGGCTCGGGTCGCTCCATCGGCTGTCAGCTTCATTTGAATCGTCCTCGCGACCGGGAACTTGAGCCACACCGCCCGGCCCGCCCCGCGCTCGCCGCGTAGCTATCTGATTCTTATGTCAATTTCCCGACGGCGGCGGCGCTCAGACGCGACGCCTCAAGCATCTGCCTGGTCGTGACCTTTGTTTTCATGAGGTTACAGAAACAAATTAACTTGACCTGTAATGAAGTCACGATAAAGTAATGCTGCACTAAGGGATGGGGAGCCGTGGGGAAAAGCAAGGCATCCGCAGCCACTACAGCCTTCCAGCGCGGTCGGGCCACCCCCGATCCGGATCGCGACCTCCTCATCCTCGGTCACACCGACCTCGTCAAGAAAATCGCCTATCACCTGCTGGCCCGCATGCCGGCAACCGTGGACGTCGACGACCTGATCCAGGCCGGCATGCTCGGGCTGATCGCCGCGGCGCGGGATTATTCCGCGGATCGTGGTGCGGCCTTCAGCTCCTATGCCGGCATCCGGATTCGCGGCGCGATCCTCGACGAGGCGCGGCGGGCGGACTGGGCGCCCCGGTCGGTACGCCGCGGCGTGCGCGAAATGCAGGAGGCGGCCAGGCGCCTGCAGCGCGAGACCGGACTCGAGGCGCGCCCGGCGGAGGTCGCGCAAGCCCTCGGAGTGCCGCTCGAAACCTACCACCGACTCGTCAACGATTCGGTTGCCTCCCGGACGCTCAGCTACGAACAGGTCTTTGCCATGCAAGAGCAATTCCCGGCGGATGCCCCCGACGAAACCGGCCGCACCCCGCACCAGCAGCTCGAGAGCGATGACTTCCATGCGGCGCTGGCCGCCGCGATCGAGGACCTGCCGGAGCGGCTCAAGATGGTCCTGTCCCTGTACTTCGACGACGAGTTGAACCTGCGCGAGATCGGCACCGTGCTCGGCGTCACCGAGTCGCGCGTCTGCCAGCTGCACGCCCAGGCGAGGACCGAGATCCGCGCCCGGATGAAGGCCTGGATCGACGTGGACTGAGCTTTCTCGCGCGCCGGCTAGTTGCCGAAGCCCCGGGCCAGCAGGACCGCCGGCAGGGGCAGCAGCGCCATCAGCCCGATCGCCAGCGACACCGACGCCCTGACCCGCTCGACTTCCCGTCCCAGCGGGGCAACGGCGGCCGACCCGCGGCTTGCGCGGTTCCAGCGGACGTACTGGGTCAGGGGTATGGCCGATACCGCCGCGAACAGCAGGAACAGGCCCATCTTCAACAGGTACAGGTGGTTGCCGAGATAGTAGCCGCCACCCATGCCGAACTCCGTCGTGAGCGCGATGCCCGTCGCCAGCACCGCGATGGCGGCCAGCAGCTGCCCGAGCGCCATGGCCCCCAGGAGGCCGAGCTGCGTGCGGTCGACCGGCCGCTTGAGCAGCCAGTGCTGTCCGAGCAGCAGGCCAGCCGCGAGACCGGCCGCGAGCAGGTGCAGGTAGGTGAAAAGGGCGCGCCAGATCATGGCCGCAGTATGCAGAGCGCCGGGCCGGTCGCGGTAGCCCGGCGGCGGCCGGGCCGGCACCGCGGCCTCAGGTGATCCACAGGACGTAGCCACCGTAGGCGGCGACCAGGACCCCGCCCGTGACGCGTCCCAGGGTCCGGCCGTTCATCATGAAGAACAGGAGGATGGCCGTGACCGCGAGCATGATCCAGGCGTCGAAGTGCGCGATTTCCGGCGGTACGGACAGCGGGTGGGCCAGCGCGGTGGCGCCCAGTATCCCGAGCGAGTTGTAGATGTTGCTGCCGACCACGTTGCCCACGGCGACCGCGCCCTGGCCGCGGAAGGCGGCGATGGCGGACACGGCGAGCTCGGGCAGCGACGTGCCCACGGCCACCACGGTCAGGCCGATCACGGATTCGGGAACGCCGAACCTGGCGGCCACGACGATCGACGCATCCACCAGCAGGCGCGCGCCCAGCACGACGCCGACCAGGGCCGCCAGGGCAACCAGCAGCGGCCGGATGGCGCCGGCCGGTGGTGGGGACAGCAGTTCGGTCTCGTCCTCGTGGCGTCGCGCCTCGCTGTCGGGCCTGCGCCGCTCCGACCAGTAGGCCAGGCAGATGTAGCCAGCCAGCAGCAGGACGAGCACCCCGCCGGCGAGCCGGGACACGCTGCCGGCGGCGACCACGGCGACGGCCACCGCCGTGGCGAGGCCGAGCGACGTGGCGTCGCGGTGAAACTCCTGCCGCTGGACCGGGAGCGGCGCGACCAGCGCGGCGATGCCGAGGATCAGCAGGATGTTGGCGATATTGCTGCCGACCACGTTGCCGACCGCGATCCCGGGAGCGCCGCGGAAGGCGGCGATCAGGCTCGCCACCAGTTCCGGGGCCGACGTACCGAAGCCCACCAGCGTCAGGCCGATGAACAGCGGCGACAGGCCCAGTGCGCGGGCGAATCCGACCGCGCCCCGCACCAGGAATTCACCGCTGGCGATCAACAGCGCGAGGCCGAGGGTCAACTGCAGGTAGGTCAAGCGCCAGCTCCGGGGAATTCTCTAACGCGCCGTGAAAACGGAATAATTATACGCGAATAAATGTTCTCATAAAGCGCGTTCGGGGGCCTCCTGGCCGATGAGCCGGGCGAAGGAGGCCGCATCGATGTTCGCGCCGCAGACGATCAGCCCGACCCGCTTGCCCGCCAGCCGGGCGCGCAGGGGGCCGAGCAGTGCCGCCGTCGCCGCCGCCCCGGCCGGCTCGACGGCCAGCTTCGCCTGCTCCAGCAGGAATCGCATCGCCGCCCTGAGCGCGTCGTCGTCGACGAGCACCAGGTCGTCGACGTTCTGGCGGCACAGGGCGAAGGACACCGGCAGGGCGTACGGCGCGCCGAGGCTGTCTGCCACGGTGGCCACCCGCTCGATCTTCTCGGGCCGGCCGGCCCGGAAGCTGCGGTGCATGGAATCGGCCCCTTCGGGCTCGACGCCGAAGACCTGGCAGCGCGGATTCAGCAGCTTGACCGCCGCCGAGACGCCGGCGCACAGCCCCCCGCCCCCGATGGGGATGACGACCGCATCGAGTTCCGGGGCCTGCTCCATGAACTCGACCCCGAGGGTCGCCGTTCCCAGCGCCGTGCGCAGCCCCTCGTACGGGTGGATCGCGCTGCGGCCCTCGGTCCGGCAGATGGCCTCGACCCGCTCGAAACCCTCGTGCGGGGAGGCCGCGAACTCGACCTCGGCCCCCCAGGCCCGGCATTGATCGACCCGGAAGGGATTGGCGCTGGCGATCATCACGATCCGGGCGTGGGTGCCGAGGGCGCGGGCGGCATAGGCGGTGGCGATCGCGTGGTTGCCGGCGCTGAGGGCGCAGATCCCCCGTTTTCGCTCCTCGTCCGAGAGCGCCATGACATTCAGCAGGGCGCCCCGCGGCTTGAAGCTGCCGGTGCGCTGGAACAGCTCCAGCTTGAGGCAAGGACGGGTGCCGGCACCGAGCGCGGCGTCGACCGCCGGCCCTTCCAGCCACCTGACCGGCGTCGTGACCACGGCGTCGCCGAGCTGCTGGCGGGCGTGACGGATGCTTTCGAGGTCCAGGCGAGGCTCCACGACAGGCCCCCTCCGGCCAGATGCGGGCCGGGATCGTAGCAGGCCGGCCGCTCCGCCGCGCCGCGGGCGACCGAAAAGCGCCCCTGAAGAGCCCCCCGGATCCCCGCCGCCGGCCGCGGGCTGCCGCGCTGCGCTGCGTTATTCCGTTGACATACCAGGCGCCCGGGCCGAAAATACGCGGCTCATTTGCAGGAGGGGTACCCAAGCGGCCAACGGGGGCAGACTGTAAATCTGCTGGCTCATGCCTTCGTAGGTTCGAATCCTACCCCCTCCACCATTTGACCGGTTCGGCGATGCGGCGTCTTGGGCGACCCGCGCGCTCGTGTTTTCGGGGAGCAAGAGTGCGGGTGTAGTTCAATGGTAGAACCTCAGCCTTCCAAGCTGTTGACGTGGGTTCGATTCCCATCACCCGCTCCATCCGGGCAGGGGTACTGAGGACAGGGCCGGAGCGAGTTTGGAGGACGAGGCCCACGTAGCTCAGTCGGTAGAGCACGTCCTTGGTAAGGACGAGGTCACCGGTTCGATTCCGGTCGTGGGCTCCAGATCATGCCGCGCGGGGCGCGGCGGGCGAGGACGGACGAGGCAGGCGAGGCCTGCAAAGTGGGGAACCCTCGCGGGTTCCGTGTGGACAACAGGTCGAATTCCTTGAGGTGACTCGTGGCTAAGGAAAAATTCGTACGCAACAAGCCGCATGTGAACGTTGGAACGATTGGTCACGTGGACCATGGGAAGACGACATTGACGGCGGCGTTAACGAAGGTGATGGCGGAGGCGCACGGCGGCGAGGTGAGTGCGTTCGACCAG
>DATHZW010000211.1:0-4207 GCA_035458405.1 Steroidobacteraceae bacterium
AGTCGTCGCCGCGCTGGCCCCAGGTCGTGCCGCGCCACTTCACGAACCACTCGTAGGGTGCGGGCGCCACGATTTCTATCGTGGCCTTGCCGGGGTGGCGTCGCTGGAAGTCGGGGTCCTTGGCCGAGGGAAAGGAAATGAACACCACCGGAAACGGCGCCTCGGCATCTGCGAGGAAGCGGTCGACGGCGCGGTCCGAGTCGTTGTCCGGAAAGACCCAGTAGTTGGTTTTTGGCAGCCCCAGCTGCTCGGCAGTCTGCTCCAGGCCGATGTACATGCCCAGATGGCCGATGCTGGGCGCCATGCTCTTTGCTCCCGGATCGAATCCGCTGCGCCGGGCGTGTGGCTCGCCGAGCAGGCGCTGGAAGGTGTTCAGGGCACCCGCATCCGAGATCACCTGCGGGCAGTCGATGCGCGTGCCGTCGTCCATGAGCACGCCAGCCACGCGGCCGGCCTCGACCAGGATCTGTCGCACCCGCGCATAGGTAAAGACTTCGCCGCCGTGCCGCCTGACCCGCGGCAGCATGCTCTCGGCGATCCGCCAGCTGCCGCCGATGGGGTAGTAGCCGCCGTGCAGGTAGTGCCTCGCGACGAGCGCGTGCATCAGGAAGGCGGACCGCCCCGGCGGCAGTCCGTAGTCGCCCCATTGTCCCGTCAGGACCGCCACCAGGTCCTGGTTGCGGGTGAGCCCGCCGAGGACGTCGCCGGTCGTCCGGTACAGGTAGCTCGGCAAGCGCCTTCGCAGCAGCGGCCAGAGGGCGCGCGCGAGCGCGGGCGGCAGCAGTTTCCGCAGCGTGAGGAACTTCATCGCCCGGCCGACTTCGCCGAGCATCTCCAGGTATCTGTCGATGGCATCGGCCTCGGCCGGAAAGCGGTCGACGAGATTGTCCCGGAACGCGTCCTTGCCCGCGACGGCATCGAAGGTCTCATCGCCAACGAAGTACCGGTCGTAACGCTGGTCCATGGGGGCCCAGCCGACGGCGCCTTCCGTCAGGAAGTCCAGCAGCCTGCGAGCGTCGGTGGGGCGCCCCATGTCGCCGATGTAGTGGACGCCGACGTCCCAGTCGTAGTCGCCCCGGTCATAGCTGTGGGTGTAGCCGCCCGCGGTGTAGTGCTGTTCGAGGACCGCGACTTTCTTTCCAGACTCGGCGAGCAGCGCGGCGGTCGTCAGCCCGCCGATCCCCGAGCCGATGACCAGGGCGTCATAGGGATTGTCCAGCCTGCCCGGGCGGTAGCGCCGCCCGATCCGTATCTTGCTGGGTTCGAGTCGGCTCAAATGCCTGCTTGCCGGGCCACCGGTGAGTGCATGTCCACCAACTGGACGCGGGTGGCCTGCAGGCGCTTGGAGACGACGTCCAGCAGCCGAACCATGAACGCGAAGCCGAAACTGGCGTCCTGGCGACAGGCTTCGAGGACCTCGGCCCCCTCGAATACCAGGGCCTCGACATTGTCGAGTGCGCGGGCCTGGAAGTGCTTGCCGCGGCCCACCAGCGCGGCGGACCAGCCGAGGCCGTCACCCGGCCCAAGTCGCTGTACCCTCAACACGCTGCGCGCGCGGTTCATTTCCGGAAGGATCATTTCCAGCGCGACGGTCCCGGAGACGATCAGGTAGAACTTGTCGGTCAGTTCGCCTTCCTTGAAGATGACGTGATCGGGACCGAATCGGGCCACGTTTCCCATGGACGCCAGGCGGGTGATGTGCGACGGCTCGAGTTCGATCGCAAACGGCTGGGCCTTGAGTGTCTCGAGCACGTTATCGGACGTCATAGCACTCCTTCCTTAGCGCTCGTCGCCGGGGCGGCATGGGCGCGTCACTTTGATGATCCCGACCGCGCGCAGCGGCGCGCCGGTCCTTTAGGGTACATCGTAGCACCGGGCGGGGGTGTCGGGGCCTATACGAAGGTGACTGCCGCAGCGCAAAACCGGACCCGGTCCCGGAACCGGCGTCGAGTCGCCGCCGGCTACCAGATCTTGCAGACCTGGCCTTCCGGTTTGTACAGGGCATCGCCCTGCGTGCACTGGAAGGCGTGGGCGAATTCCGGCATGTTCACGACGACGCCGTTGATCCGGTAGCGGAGGGGGGCGTAGATGCTGGTCCTGGCCTTGACCCGCGCACGTTCGTCCGTCACCGCGCCGCACGCCCATTGCGCGTTGCCGACAAAAAAACGCTGCTCCGGGCTCAGTCCGTCCCGCGGCTCGAGAGGCTCGCCTTCGGTGGCAAGCTTCCAGCCCACGTAGGCCAGCGTGGTCCCGACCAGGTCGGCGATGTCCTCACCCAGGGTCAACCGGCTGTTCAGCTTGACGTCGTCGATCACCGTGTAGCTGCCGTACTGGTCGACCAGGCATTGGGTGCGCCTTTCGAACTCGGCCGCATCGTCTGCAGTCCACCAGTCGACCAGGTTGCCGTCGGCGTCGAAGTGACGCCCCGTGTCGTCGAACGCGTGAACCAGTTCGTGGCCCATGGTCTCGCCGGTGTTGCCCCATCGCGGGGCGGCGTCGATGCGCATGTCGAACAGCGGCGGCTGCAGTACGCCCGCGGGAAAGTTCATTTCGTTGCGCTGCGGGTCGTAGAAGGCGTTCACCGTTTGCGGCGTCATGAACCACTCGTCCGGATCGGTGGGCCGGCCAATCATGCCCATCTGGCGCGCTTCCTCGAAGGCGGCGGCCGCGACGCGGTTGCCAAAGTAATCTTTCCGGTCGATCTCGACCGGACTGTAGTCGCGCCACGTCTCCGGATGCCCGATCTTGTTGCGGATGCCGGCAAGCTTGGCCAGGGCCTGGTCCTTCGTGGGCCGGCTCATCCAGTCCGCCTGCTCGATCCGTTGCCGCATGACCGACTCGATGCCCTCGATCATCGCTATCGACTGCTGGCGGGTCGCGGGCGTGAACGTGCGCGCAACGAACTCGCGGCCGAGCGCCTCGCCGAGATCCTCGTCGGCCATCGTCACACAGCTGCGCCAGCGCGGCGGCTGCTCGCGGACGCCATGCAGGTAACCCGAGTTAAAAGCGAAGGCTTCATCCGCGATCGGCCTGGCCAGCATCCCCGCGTGACCGCGCAGATAGCTCCAGCGGAGATAGGCCTTGAGGTGAGCGAGCGGCGTCTGGCGCAGGAGGCGACCGACTTCCGCCAGGAACGCCGGCTCGGTGACGTTCACCCGCTCGATCGTGGCCGGGGAGCGCAGGCGGAGATACGCCAGCCAGTCGAAGCCCGGGGCCGTCTTCTGCAGCAGCTTGCCGTCCATCGGGTGGTTGAGTTGCGTCAGGTCCTGCCGGTCGGTCGCGGAAAGCTGTGCCGTTGCGAGCTGCGTCTCGAACTCCAGGACCCTGCGGGCCGACCGCCGGGCGCTGCGCTGCGATTCGCCAATCAGTGCCAGCATGACGGCGACGTGCTGCTCGTACCGCTGCCGTGCCTCGCGCATCTCCGGCTCGTCGGACAGGTAGTAGTCTCGCTCCGGCAAGCCGGTTCCGCCGGAGAAGAAAGTCCCGATCATGTTCTCGGGGTGCTCGAAGTCCGGCAATGCCGTATAAGCGAATAGCAGGTCACCGTTGCTCATCTCGCCGTGCAGGCGCGCCACCAGGGGCGCGAGTTGGTCGCGCGACTCGAGCCTGGAGATTTGCGTCAGGATCGGTGCCAGAGGCCCGCTGCCGCGGGCATCGATCGCGTCGGTGTCCATGCAGGCCGCGAAGTAGTCGCCTAACTGGCGCTGGACCGCATCGCGATCGGCCGTCGGGTCGGAGGCCGCCAGCAGGATGCCCCAGAGGTACTGGAGGTTGTCGTTGGCCAGCCTGGAGTAGACGTTCCAGCTGGCGCGGTCGGGCGGTATCGGATTGTTCGCGATCCATCCGCCGCAGGCGTACTGGTAGAAGTCGTCGCAGGGGTCCACCGAGCGGTCCATGGCGGACGGATCGAGCCCCGGCGTATAGGGGAGTTCCTCGAGCGGACGTACCCCCGAGTCGCCGGCGAAAGCGGCCGAGGCAAGCAGCATGGGCAGGGCCAGGCCGCCCACGGCGGCTACCTTTTTCATTTGCGCGCCAGTTCGCTCTCGAGGTCCCGCCTGCTGTAGTCGGCGGGAACTTCGAACGTGGCTGCGGGGAAGGCTTCTTCCCGCCAGGTCTTCAGGACGACTTCGCTCTGGAAGGCCTGGCTGTCGTCATGGCGCCGGATTCGAACCGGAAAACCCCGCACCCTGTCCATGAGCGCGAGGTC
>DATHZW010000212.1:0-3554 GCA_035458405.1 Steroidobacteraceae bacterium
GCGGCGGGCGGAAATGAAGCTGGTGGTCGTCGGCCCGGAGGAACGCATCGTCGGCCTGCACGTCATCGGCGAGGGCGCGGACGAGATGCTGCAGGGCTTTGCGGTGGCGCTGAAGATGGGCGCGACCAAGCGCGATTTCGACGACACGGTCGCCATCCACCCGACCAGCGCCGAGGAATTCGTGACCTTGCGCTGATGCGCCGGGAACCTGGAGCAAGGAATTGAGCGACAACATCCGGCCCTGGCAAGGGATCCTGCCGACGATTGGACGGCGCGTCTATGTCGATTCCGCGGCCGTCGTGATCGGGCAGGTGACGCTCGGCGATGACACATCGGTATGGCCAGCGGCCGTGATCCGCGGCGACGTGAACGTCATCCGCGTCGGTATGCGAACCAGCGTACAGGACGGCAGCGTGCTGCACGTGACCCATGACGGACCGTACTGGCCCGGGGGCTTCGCGCTGGCTGTCGGCGACGATGTCACGGTCGGCCATCGGGTGGTGCTGCACGGCTGCACGGTCGGCAACCGCTGCCTGGTCGGCATGGGGGCGATCGTCATGGACGGAGCGATGGTGGAGGACGAGGTGATCATCGGCGCCGGCGCGATCGTGACGCCGGGCAGCCGCTGCGAGTCGCGGTTCCTGTATGTGGGGAGTCCGGCGCGACGAATTCGTCCGTTGACGGACAAGGAGGTGGGCCAGCTCGCCTACAGCGCCGGCTGGTACGTCAAGGTGAAGGACGGATACCTATAGGCCGCCAAGCGCGCCGCGCACGGGCGCGGTGTCGGGTCGAACGCCGCGCCACAGCAGGTAGGCCTCTGCAGCCTGCTCGACGAGCATTCCCCAGCCCTGGTGGGCACGCACGACCCCTCGCGCCGTCGCCCAGCGCTGAAACGGCGTGTCGGTACGCGAGTAGGACATGTCATAGCAGACGCTGTCCGGCCGGACGATGGAATCCGGCAGCGGCAGCACCTGGCCGCCAAGGCCGGCCGACGTCGCATTGATCACGACATCCCAGCACGACTCGCCGGCGTCCTCGAAGCCACCCGCGGTGACGGTGCCCAGGTCGCCGAAGGCCCTGGCGAGTTCCTCCGCCCGGGCAACGGTGCGGTTGGCGATCATCACGACCGCCGGCGCTTCCTCCAGCACGGGCGCGAGCACGCCGCGGGCAGCGCCGCCGGCGCCGAGCATCAGCAACTTGCGGCCCTTCAGCGGCGCGCCGAGATTGTTGACCAGGTCGACGACCAGCCCGGCTCCGTCCGTATTGTCGCCCAGCAGCACGCTGCCGCCGCGGATCGCGAGGGTATTGACCGCCCCGGCCCGCTGCGCACGCGGCGTCAAGCCGTTGGCGAGTTCCGCGGCAGCCAGCTTGTGCGGCACGGTCACGTTGGCGCCGCGCCCACCGCCCGCGAAGAACTCCAGCGCGACCGAGCGAAAGCGCTCCGGGGCGACGTCCAGCAGCTGGTAGTCGATGGCATGGCCCAGGTCGCGCGCGAACAGGCCGTGGATGAAGGGCGACCAGCTGTGGCTCACCGGGTGACCGAACAGGACGTAGCGGTCCGGCGTCGCCATCGAATCAGCCATCGCGCAGCCAGCCGGCAGCCTTGCGCGCAAAATAGGTCAGGATGCCGTCGGCGCCGGCGCGGCGAATGCCGAGCAGGCTCTCCAGCGCGACAGCGCGCTCGTCGAGCCAGCCGTTCCTGGCGGCGGCCATCAGCATCGCGTACTCGCCGCTGACCTGATAGACGAAGGTCGGCGCCCCGAACTCGTCCTTGACCCGGCGCACGATGTCCAGGTAGGGCATGCCGGGCTTGATCATGATCATGTCGGCGCCTTCCTCGAGGTCCAGGGCGACCTCGCGGATGGCCTCGTCGGAATTTGCCGGGTCCATCTGGAACTCGTGCTTCGTGCCCTTGCCCAGGCTGCCCGCAGAGCCGACGGCGTCGCGAAACGGGCCGTAGAAGCTCGAGGCGTACTTGGCCGAATAGGCAAGGATGCGCGTATTGACGTGGCCGGCCTCTTCCAGCGCCCGCCGGATGGAACCGATGCGGCCGTCCATCATGTCCGAGGGGGCCACGACATCAGCGCCGGCCGCAGCGTGCGACAGCGCCTGCCTGACCAGCACCTCGACGGTGACGTCGTTCAGCACGTAGCCGGTGGAATCGATCACGCCGTCGAGCCCGTGGGTCGTGAACGGGTCGAGCGCCACGTCGGTGATGACACCCAGTTCGGGCATGGCTTCCTTCAGGGCGCGCACGGCGCGCTGCGCCAGGCCGTCCGGATTGAAGGCTTCCCGGCCATCCTCGGACTTCCGCGAGCCGTCCGTCACGGGGAACAGGGCAACGGCGGGGACCCCCAGCTTCAGCAGCGCCTCGCCTTCGCGCAGCAACTCGTCGATCGTGACGCGCTCGACGTCGGGCATCGACGGCACCGGCTCGCGCCGCTGCCTGCCCTCGATGACGAACATCGGGTAGATGAAGTCGTCCGGCGTGAGCGTCGTTTCACGCATCAGGCGCCGGGAAAAGGCGTCGCGCCGCATGCGGCGCGGGCGGGTACCAGGGAAGGCGCCGGCAGCACGATGGGTCATGGGGTTCCTCGCTCGCGTGGACGTGGGGTACAGTCGACCCGCCCATCTTACCGGCCCGGGACAATCGCCGATTTGCGGTTTTCGAACCGGACGGGGCGGAGGGCGGAAATAAACCCTGCGCATCACCGGTCTTTATACATGATCGAGCAGAAAGGCGAGAAGGACAGGCAGGCCCGCTATGCGGCGCTGTGCGAGCCCCTGCGGCCCGACCTGGTCCGCTTCGCCTTCTGGCTGGCGCGGGACCGGGCGCTGGCGGAGGACGTGGTGCAGGAAGCGATGCTGAGGGCCTGGAAGGCCCTGGATTCGCTGGACGACGATGCCAGGGCGAAACAGTGGATGCTGACCATCGTGAGAAGGGAGCATGCGAGGACCTGGGAACGGAAGCGGCTCGAGTTCACCGACGTCGATGCGCTGGTCGAGGCGGAGGCCGACGTGCTGGCGACCGAGGATGACGCCGCCGTGAGCGAGATGCGCGAAGCCCTGTTCAGGCTCGAGGAGGACTACCGGGAGCCGCTGGTGATGCAGGTGATGCTGGGCTACACGACCGACGAGATCGCGACCGAAATGGGCTTGAGCCGGGGCGCGGTGCTGACGCGCCTGTTCCGGGCCCGCCAGAAGCTGCGCGCGGCGATGGGCGGCGGGGCTTTGGAGGAAACGCCGTGAACTGCCTCGAGTTCCGTCGCCATGTCGGCGCCGAGCCGTCTTCCACCGTGGCGGCGGTCGCGGCGCACCGCGAAGAGTGCGCGGCCTGCGCCGGCTTCCAGGACGAGATGCAGGCCCTCGATCGCGTGCTCGGCAAGGCGATGCGGATTGACGTGGTATCTGGCACGCGCGCCGCGACGGCGCCAGCAGCTGCCGCGGTGGGACGCGTGTCTGGCCCTTCCCGCGCCAGGCCTGGCACCGTTCGTCCCCGCCGCTGGCTCGCCATGGCAGCGAGCCTCGTGGCGGGCGTGCTGGTGGCGACGACG
>DATHZW010000213.1:0-6010 GCA_035458405.1 Steroidobacteraceae bacterium
GCGCTTCCGGCGGCTTGGCGTCAATGGTTTTCCGCTCGCCGGTCCAGGTCCGTCCTGGGTCGTTGGCAGACCTTCAGGGTAGGCGAGCGCCGACGCCCGGCGGAACGTCCGCTACCGGCAAGGAACGGGTATCGCCGCCGAATGGAAGCTCCTGCCTCGCGGCAGGGGAGCCTCCTGGAGGTTTCCGCGACAGGTGCAGGCCGATGCCGGGCAGGGTGGCCAGTGCCAGGACCCTCGTCACGCCCGCAGCCCCCCGGCGGCCCGGGCCAGGCGCTGGGGCATTGGACGCAGTCAAGGCAGTGCCGCCGCGCGGCCCGCCAGGCGCATGGACTCGCGGCCGTACTTTGCCACTTCTGCGGATTGTTTTCGCCGGCGTGACGGAATCTACTAGAGAAACACCCGGCGGATGGCGGAGCATTTCTTGCTGCAGTGCCGCGAGGTGTATCGCTGCTCGCCGGCCCGTTGAAGTCTCCACCAGATATAGGGGGCCACCATGTTTCGCTTCGAACGTACGGCCGCTGTCAAGCATGCAGCCGAGGTTCCTGCAGCGGTGAAATTTGCTGCGGAAGTTACCTCATACCTCAACAAGCGCCATGACCTGAACATGAAGTTCGGTGTCGAGTTGTTCGGCTCGCCGAGGATTCACTGGTACTACGACCTGGACAGCCTCGACGAATCGGCAAAGCTGGATGCGACGCTGCTCAAGGACAGCGACTACGAGCAGATGCTGAAGAAGAACGAAGATCTCTGGGTTGACCAGAGCATGCACGACACCATCGTGCGACTCAGCTAGCAAGGAAGCTGGCGCGACTCCGAGCGACGAGCGCACCGTCGGTGCGCTCGTTTGTTTGCAGGCCATCGACCGCAAGGTCCGCTCACGTTCGGTAACCGCCGATTGCTGCGGCGCACCTTGCGTCGACAACGACGTATCCGGACCTGCCGCCTGCCCGGGACGCCACTCGTTGCGGTCATGGTCATGCTGGTGGGCCTTCGAAGAGGGGGCCTGTGCCTGCAGGGCAGGCAGGCACCATCGATGCAAAGGCTTGAAGGATGGCGGGTGCGACCTTCTGCCGTGCGGGCTTGGCGCGCGGGGCTTGGGGCCAGATGAAGGCCCGTTTCGAACGCACCGCAGCATGAACGGATCCTCCTTGCATGTTCGCCGACGATCGGGCGTAAATGGAGCCCTGCTCTGGCCGGATTGATCTGGCTATCGGGCAGTGGCTGGCATTCATGTGCATCGCGCCAGCAAGCGCGGATGTGCAAGGCGACGGGCAGGAACTGGTGCAGGGGCCCATTGTCGATGCCAAAGCCATCGAGTGAGGTCGCCTGCAACGGGTGCAAAGCGCCCAGTGCAAGGGCTGGGGATCTTCTTTTCTAACGGGGGTATGTATGGCCAAGTATCTCGTTCAAGCCAACTATGTCGGGGACGGTGTCGCGGGGTTGATGAAGGAAGGCGGCTCCAAACGCCGCGCAGCGGTCGAGAAACTGTTTGGAGCGGTCGGTGGCAAGGTGGAGGCTTTCTATTACGCCTTTGGTGACACCGACCTGTTCGTGATCGGTGACTTGCCTGATAACGCGAGCGCGGCGGCACTGTCGCTGGCGGTCAACGCCACCGGGGCTGCCACCTGCAGCGTCAGGGTTCTGCTGAGCGCTGAGGAGATGGACGCTGCGGCCAAGAAGGTGCCCGGTTATCGAGCGCCCGGACGCTAGACGAACGGACAAACCCCGGCCTCGCGCCGGGGTTTCTTTTCGACGACGCCTTTTCCCGGCCGCCGGCAGACATCGGCGCCGCCTCCGGCCTGGGATTGCGCTGCATGGCGATCCAGCTGCCGCCGGCGCCGCGGGCCGGATGCAGCCGGGTCGCCGCCAGGCCGCTCACCCGGCTGACAGCGATCGCAGCGGCGCCACTTTCCTGATCACGCGTTCTTCGACGTCGTCGACGAACAACTGAAGGTGCGGGTACGGAATCTGGATTCCCGCGGCGTCCAGGGCCAGCTTCGAGGCCTCGACGACGACAAACGTCTTCGGCTGCATCTCGTCCGCGGTCTCGATCCATGCGCGGACGAGCAGGTTGACGCTGGAGTCGCCCAGCGACTCCACGACGACGTCGGGCTGCGGCTGCGCCATCACCCCGGGGATCTTTCGCACCGCTTCCAGCAGGACCTCGCGGGCCTGCCGGATGTCCTCCTTGTAGGCGATGCCGATTGGAACGTCGATCCGCAGTTCGCCGTGCTTGCTGTAGTTCTCCAGCACCGCGTCGATGACCGACTTGTTCGGGATGACGACATAGGTATTGCGATTCGTCCGGATCCGCGTGCTGCGCAGCGTGATCTCGGTGACCTTCCCGTAATTGCCCTCGGTCCTGATCCAGTCGCCGACGATAAATGGCTTGTCCCAGAAGATCATGATCCCCGAAATCACGTTGGCCACCGAGTCCTGGGCCGCGAAACCCAGCGCGATTCCCGCCACACCGAGGCCCGCCAGCGCGGCACCCACGTTGATGCCGAGCTGATCGGCAGCCATCACGAGGCTGACAATCATGATTGCATAGCGGTACAGGTTGTCGACCATCAGCTGGATCAAGGCTTCGTGGAAGTCCGCCTTATGCAAGGCGGCGCGAAGCCCCGGCCGGCTGACCCGGTAGATCAGCCAGAAAGCGACCAGCACCAGCAGCGCCGCGCCGACCTTCGGCACGAATGCAACGACGGCCGTCAGCAACTCCTTCACGTCGATCAGTTCCGCGATCCTGTCCATCGGTACCCCCTATCCGAATCCGGCCACTGCCCGGTTAACTCTCCACGCCCGCAATCTTATTGCCAGCCTGCCGCTTGCGCCTGGCTTTCAGCCATGGGCTCGTCGGTGCGATCAAGCAGCTTGAGCAAGTCGCCCGCCGGGCAGCCGGCGACCCCCCGCGGCGGTAGGGCGGTCGGCCCCAGCCGCGGCGTTCCCGCCATCGCTACTGCCCGGCCATCGCCTCCTCGAGCATGCGGGTCAGTTCCTCCGGGCTGTAGCTGTAAGGCTGGTCTGCATTGAGCTGTGCGACCCGCCTGAGCGCCGCCCGTATCGTCAACATTGCCTCTTCCTCGTTGGGGACCACCATGTAGCGGGCTTTCGGCTGCTCGGCAAAGAGCGCGTGCAGCACGGCGGCGGCAACCTCGTCGGGCTCCTTGAGTTGGGCGTTGCGACCCCGCATTCGCGCCAGCTGCTGCGCTTCCTCGCCGGTCAGGTTGCCGGCCTCGCCGGGGGCCTTGCCGATCCTGTGCATGACGACTTTCTCGCGGAGCCTCGACCTGTAGCCGCCCGGCTCGACGATGCTGACGAGGACGCCGGACCCGGCCATCTCTGCCGCCAGGGCGTCGGTGTAGGCCTCGACCGCAAACTTGCTCATGCTGTAGGTGCCAGCGCGGGCGCCCGAGATGAAGCCGGAGATCGAGCCGATGAGGGTGGTGCGTCCCTTGCTGGCCACGAGCAGCGGCGCGAAGGCCCTGTTGATCCGGTAGGGGCCGTAGACGTTGACGTCGAACACGAAGTCGATGTCAGTCTCGGGCGTTTCGTTCATGGGGCTGAACACCGCCACGCCCGCGTTGTTGACGATGCCGTAAAGGCCGCGCCCGGCTCCGGCGATGCGCGCGACCGCCGCATCGATGTCCGCCTGCGAGGTGACGTCCAGCCGCACCGCCTCGACGTTGTCGATCCGGTCCAGTTCGGCGAGGTCCGCGTCCTTGCGGGCGCCGGCATAGACGAAGTGCCCCTCGGCGGCCAGCACCTCGGTGATCCTGCGGCCGATACCGGAGTTCGCGCCGGTGACGAGAACGGCCTTCTGCCTGGCTTGTTCGCCGGCCTGGGCCCGGGCCGTGTCGGGCGCCAGGGCAACAGCGCCGGCGAATATCATCGAGAACATCATGAGTACGAGTGGCTTGGGCACGGGCACTCCTTTGGCGAAGGGTCGGTGTCGTCGGAGTCTAGCCGGCCCGGAGCAGGTATTGCCAAGCCAACTCGCAGGCACGGCTCGACGCGGCCCACTCCGGCGCGCGTCGCCCGATGACCCGACGGCAACACCCGCCGCAATTCTGGCTCGTGTCGCCCGTAGATCCGAATACCCGCTTTCCAGTACGACGATCGTCAGCTTGTCGGCACCTTGCGTGGAGCTGGTCAGCGACCGGCTGGAGCCGCGTCCTTGTCGATGCCAAATTCGACCCGCAACTGTGCGGCCGCCGCGCGCAGGGCCTTGCGCTCCGCACCGGGCACTCTCGCCGCGTTCTTCAGCGCCAGTTGCATGCGGGCGTTGTCGGCAAAGCGCTCGCGGTGCCTGAGCAGGAAATCCCAGTAGAAGACATTGAAAGGACAGGCGCCTTCGCCCAGCCGCCGCTTTGGATCGTACCGGCAGCCATGGCAGTAGTTCGACATCCGGTTGATGTAGTTGGCGCCTGCCGCGTAGGGCTTCGTGCCCACGACCGCATGATCCGCGTGCTGGGACATGCCGATCACATTGGGCGTGGTCACCCAGTCCACGGCATCCACGTACATGGCCAGGAACCAGTCGTTGACCCGTGCGGGGTGTACGCCCGACGTCATCGCGAAGTTGCCCAGCACCATCAGCCGCGGAATGTGATGCCCCCAGGCGTTCTCGAGCACCTCGTTGACGCAGTGGCGCAGACAGTTCATGTCCGTCTCGCCGGACCAGTAGAAGTCGGGCAGATCGCCGTGCTGACCCAGGCCGTTGCGCAATCGATAAGCGGGGCCCTCGTGGTAATAAACGCCGCGGATGAACTCCCGCCAGCCGATGACCTGGCGCACGAAGCCCTCGACGCTGTTCAGGGCCACCCGCCCGGATTCGTAGGCGGCCAGGGCGGCGTCTATGCACTCACGGGGCCGCAGCAGCTTGAGATTGAGGCTGCTCGCAAGTTGTGAGTGGTACAGCACCGGCTCGCCGGCCCACATCGCGTCTTCATGGTCGCCGAACCCGCCGAGCCGGTTGTCGATGAAATCCCGCAGCGCTCGCAGCGCCTCCTGGCGCGTCACCGGCCAGTGAAAGTGGTCCATTCTTCCCGGGGCACCGGGCCAGGTCCGTTCCACCAGCGCCATGACCTGCCGGGTGACAGGGTCCGGGACCGGTTGATATGGACGCGGTACAGCCGGCGCACGCTTGAAGGCCTTGCGATTGTCGGCGTCGAAATTCCACCGGCCGCCCACCGGCTGGCCGTCGCGATCGACGAGCACGCCCAGCGCGCGACGCCGCTGCCGATAGAAGTACTCCATGACCAGCGACTTCCGCCCGTCGCCCGCCCATTGGTCAAACTCCTCCAGCGAACAGGTGAACGACCGGTCCGGGAGGATCTCCAGTGGCGCACCCTGGGCTGTCGCCGCATCGCGCAACGACGCGGCCACCCGATGGTCACCTGGCCGCACGACCCGCACGCTGGCGGGCTTGAGCGCGCCGATGGCGCGAGCGAGCTCCGAGCCCAGGGACTGCGTATTGGCGCGATCGTCCAGCTGCACGTAGCGCACGCGATAGCCCTGCTCGATGAGCTCGAGGGCGAAGTGCCGCATGGCGGAGAGGAACAAGGTCGTGCGCTGGCGGTGGCTGGCCACGGTTTCCGCCTCGGCACGCACCTCGGCCATCAGGATGGCATCGCCATCGCGGTCCAGCTGCGCCAGGGCCTCCATCCCGGCATCCAGCTGATCGCCCAGGATCATCAGCAGCTGGCGCGCGCTCCGCATCGCGCCGTGACGGCTCAGATTGGCTGAATTCAATGCCATGGTGGCTGCATGTCTCGTGTCCGCGACGCCAGGCTCCACGACTGAATGAGGTGCTGCTGGCCCCAACCAGTCTCATCCTACGCAGGTCGCAGAGACCTGTCTTCGATGCCTCGAGCCCCGGCCCCCGACTGGGGTTCCTTTATACGGCGATGCCCGATCCCGGCCATTGACAGATCCTCTGGTCAAGACGGCTGGGCCATTCCGGGAGGGCGGTTATCAACCGATGGCAGACACCCTGCTGCGCTGCAGC
>DATHZW010000214.1:0-4084 GCA_035458405.1 Steroidobacteraceae bacterium
TTCCTGGGACACCGAAACCAGCACCGTATCGGCCTCCAGGGTGTAGACGTCATCAGGGACCGGGACCGGCGCCTGCCGGCCGTTCTCATCCTCGTCGCCGAGGCGCATGCGCTGGACCTCGACGCCGGTGAGTACCGGGCCTTCGCGCAGGATCCGGCTGGGCGCCGAGAGGAACTCAAAGCGCACACCTTCCGCCAGCGCATCCTCCACCTCATGGGCCTCCGCGGGCATCTGCTCGAGGCTGCGCCGGTACAGCAGCGTGACGTCGGCGCCGTCCCGCCGGGCAGAGCGCGCGGCATCGATGGCGGTGTTGCCGCCGCCAACGACCACGACCCTCCGGCCGAGGCCGGCGGCAACCCCGTGCTTGCGCCGGGTGAGGTAGTCGATGCCCGACAGCACGCCACGGCCGGCTTCGCCGGCCACGCCCAGCTTCCGTGCCGACTGCGCGCCCATGCCGAGGAACAGCACTGCGTGGGATTGCCTCAGGTCCTCGAGCGAGATATCGCGGCCGACTTCCACCCCCGTTGCCAGGGCGACCCGCAGGTCGAACACGCGCTGGATCTCGGCATCGAGCACGTCGCGTGGCAGGCGGTAGTCGGGAATGGCGTGCCGCAACATGCCGCCGGGCAGGTCGCGTCGCTCGTAGACCGTGACCTGGTAACCCCGCCGGGCCATCTGGTAGGCGAAGGACAGGCTCGCGGGTCCGGAGCCGATCACGCCCACGGATTCGCTGCGCTGGGCCGAATCGATCGCGGGCAGTGGCAGCTTCCTGGAGATGCCCCAGTCGCCGAGGAACCGTTCCATGGCGTTGATCGCAACGGCGCCGTCCTTGGCGTCGCGGCTGCAGCGGCTTTCGCAGGGATGCGGACAGATTCGCCCGATGGTGGCCGGGAAGGGGTTCAGCTGGACGAGCCGCTCCCAGGCCCGGTCATAGGCCTGCTCGAGGCTCAGCCCGAGCTTGTCGCGCTGCGCGATGATGCCCAGCCAACCGCGGATGTCGCCGCTGTTCGGGCATTGGGCCTGGCAGGGCGGCGTCTTCTCCTGCTGCTGGGCGCGCGTCCAGAATGGTTGGTCGAGGCCCGGGCCTTTCGGTTTGCCGGCGTCGTTCATGCGGGCCCCCCCCCGGCCTGCGGCGTCCGTCGTTCACTCCGATCCGGCAGGTTGCCGGCGATCAGGTTCCTCGCGAGGCTTGCCACGTAGGCTGGATGCAGTGTCCTGAGGAAGACGTCCGTGTAGGGGGCGCTGCCGCTGAACAGGTCCCACAGCACACTGGACATTCGCCGTGGTGCCCGGGACTGCCGCTGCTCGATGGCGACCATGCGCAGCACCCCCCGCCGCGCAAAGCGGGCACGCTGCACCAGGCTGCCGACCCAGAAGACGAACTTGCCGACGCGGTTGTCCGCGTCGATCTTCCGGCACAACGGCCAGTAATGCTCGCGGAAGTCGTCGGCCGAGACGCCGTGGAATGCCACCGTCCTGGCCGCGGCCTTGGCGGTGCGGTAGGAAGCGCCGATGCCGTCCTTGTACAGCCGCGTCGTGCCGCTGTCGCCGATCATCACCAGCCGGTCGCCAAAGGGCGGGCGCGCCGTGCGGATGTTGATGCGCGGGTAGCAGTGGCAGATGTGGCGGGGAATCACGCCGCCGGGGAAGCAGCGGGCCACCTCCGGCGAGCTGAAGAAGCGATCCATCAGCTCTTCGTCGATGTCGTCGCCCAGCAGGCACAGCGTCGCGTAGTCGCCCTTGGGGATCAGCGCCGCGAATTCCAGTCGCGGGATGTCCAGCAGGAAGACGTGCATCGAAGGACCGAG
This sequence comes from Steroidobacteraceae bacterium, assembly GCA_035458405.1. GTDB lineage: Bacteria > Pseudomonadota > Gammaproteobacteria > Steroidobacterales > Steroidobacteraceae > SG8-30. The sequence goes on from DATHZW010000214.1 coordinate 1,809, forward strand.
CGTCTCCCGGATGACCTCCTTGCCGAGCTTGAACTCGCAGATGAAGGTCTTGGTGAGCGCGGGGGACTCATGCTCCTCGGCCAGGCCTTCCAGCGACCGGGCGAGGCGGCTGTTCACGCCGCTGGCGATCACCACGAGGTCGTAGTCCGCGTTCGTGCCGTCGGCGCACTCCACCCGCATGAAATCATCTTCCTTGCGGACGTCCGCGACCAGTTGGCGGACCAGCCTTGCGCCCCGGTCGCTGGCGAGTTGCTGCAGGTAGCCGTCGAAGCTGTGCGTGTCGAGCGGCTCGGAGTTGCGGGGCCCGTTGCCCCGATAGATGGCGGCGATGCGGCTCTCGTGCAGGGGCGTGGCGATCTCCACGTCGCCGATGTCCATGTGCAGGGTGTAGGACTCGAGGCCGCGCTGCACCACGTCGTCCGGCAGGGCGATGCCCTCGGTCGCCAGTCGCTGGACCAGGGACTCGGAAACCACGCCGCCGCAGTGATTGCATCCGGCGGGACCGCGATGGCAGAAATGCCGGGGCTCGTAGAGGTCGACCTTGAGGTCCAGCGCCACGCTTTCAGCCATGTTCAGCAGGAAGTAGCTGAACATCGATCCGGCGGGACCCGCGCCGACGACCGCTATCCTTGCCCCGTCCTGCAGGGGCTTGGTCGACTTGGATCGCCGGGCCTGCGCACGCTCGCTGAGCCGGCCGAATCCTTCGCTATCGGGAATCATCGTCTACCCCCCTCGCCCGCCGGCGATGCGGCCCGATGCGGGAACGGACCCGCCCGGACCACCGCCGGATCACTTTTTCATTTCATACGCTGCCAGCCGGTTGGTCAGGTCGCGAATCCGTTGTGACATGACCTTGACGATCCTGAAGGCCAGCGACGGGTCTTCCTGGATGCCTCCGAGGAAGCTCTTCTTGTCGATCGTCAGGACCCGCGCATTGCCCAGCGCGCGGACCGTGGCGCTGCGCGTTTCCGTTCCGAACAGGGCCATCTCGCCAAAGAAATCGTTCGGCCCGAGCTTGCGCAGCCGCATCTCCCGGCCGTCCGCCTCGGCAAGCGCCTCCACTTGCCCCTCCTGGACGACGTACATGCAGTTGCCGGCCTCACCCTGCTGGACGATGACCTCGCGGTCTTTGTATTCCCTGCCCAGCGTTGCCATAAGCACCCCTCAGCTTTGGCCTTCTGCCGCCTGTAACACGTAGAACACAGTCGGCCGTAGCTTGGAATACGAGGTTTCAACGACCCTGCGGGGAATCGCCTGTTTTGCCGGCGAATCGCCGCCCGGGGGGCACGTCCGGGGGGGGCGCCCGGGGTCCCGGCATCGCGGCTGGCCGGACATGGCCCGGTCGTGAGATCCTGCGCCCCCATTTTCCCACGGAGGCCACCCGTGCCTGACAGCCTCGACCGTTTCGCGCAGGACTATCACCAGCACCTCCTCGAGGATGCAAACACCTGCGTCTCCATGGGGGTCGATGAACGTCTCGGGGAACTGCCGGACCCGTCGGCCGCAGCCCACGAGGCGAGGGCCAGCCGGGCGCACGGACTGCTTGCGCGCCTGAATGCGATGGATCGCGCCGCACTCGACTTTGACGGCAACCTCGATGCGGACCTCGCGCGGCTCACGCTGGAGGCGCGGGTTCACCGGGCGACTCATACCTTCAACGGCCGGACCTGCCACGCCCAGCGGCCGTCGGCCGCAGACGATATCGGTGACGGCATCTTCCTGCAGTTCGTCAACGATCCGCGGGAGCCGGCTGAACGGCTGCACACCATCACCAGCCGGATGCAGGCGATTCCGGGTTACCTCGAGGCGCTGCTGGCCAGGCTGGACACGCCGGTGGCGCGCTGGACGTCGATGGAACTCGAAAAAGTCGCGGCATTGCCGCAGCTGTTCGACACGCTGCAGGGCTGGGCCGTGGAGTCAGGCTGGGACGGGCGCGCGCGCCTCGAGTCCGCCAGTGACGCGGCGCGCTCCGCGCTGCTGGACTACGCCGTCGAGCTTGCGAAGCTGCCAACCACGAGCCAGCTGCATCTCGAGGAAGCCGACGCCCGGCGTATCGTCGAACTCAGGGGCATCGACCGGAGCCTCGAGCAGCTGCATGCCATGGCCCGCGATTTCCTCGCCGAGACGAGCGAGGTCGTGGAGACATTGCGCGGCAGGCTGGTGAAGAAGTACGGCCTGCCGGCCGGCGCGACCGCCGACGAACTGACCCGCTTCCTGGCGGACCACTACCGGGTCAAGCTGACCGACGGCCGCCTCGAGGACATCCTCGATCGTTA
>DATHZW010000215.1:0-2567 GCA_035458405.1 Steroidobacteraceae bacterium
CACGACTCACGACTCACGACTCACGATCCACCGACCGCCGCTCACCGCTGACATTCCGGCCATCCGCCATCCGCTATCCGCCATCCGCTATCCGCTCCCCAAACAGGAACGCACCATGCAGGAACAGGAACTCAACTTCGAAGGCATCGAGCGGCGCCCGCTGAAGGCGTTCACCGAGAAGGCCTACCTCGACTACTCGATGTACGTCATCCTCGACCGCGCGCTGCCGCAGCTGGCCGACGGGCTCAAGCCCGTCCAGCGGCGCATCATCTATGCGATGAGCGAGCTCGGGCTGTCGGCGGCGTCGAAGCACAAGAAGTCCGCACGCACCGTCGGCGACGTGATCGGCAAGTACCACCCGCACGGCGACTCCGCCTGCTACGAGGCGATGGTCCACATGGCGCAGGATTTCTCCTATCGCTACCCGATCGTCGATGGGCAGGGCAACTGGGGCTCGACGGACGATCCCAAGTCGTTCGCCGCGATGCGCTACACGGAAGCGAGGCTGCGGGCGTACTCGCAGGTGCTGCTGACCGAGCTCGGCCAGGGGACCGTCGACTGGACCCCGAACTTCGACGGCACCATGGACGAGCCGGTGCTGCTACCGGCCCGCCTGCCCAACGTGCTGCTCAACGGCGCCTCGGGGATCGCGGTCGGCATGGCCACCGACGTCCCGCCGCACAACCTTCGCGAGGTGGCCGCGGCCTGCATCCACCTGCTCGACAACCCGGACGCGTCGGTGGCCGAGCTGTGCAAGCACGTCAAGGGCCCCGACTTCCCGATGGGCGCGGAGATCGTCACGCCCAAGGCCGACCTGCGGCAGATCTACGAGACCGGCAACGGCTCCTTCCGCGCCCGCGCCGTCTATGAGGTCGAGGACGGCGAGATCGTCGTCACGGCGCTGCCCTACCAGGTCTCCGGATCCAAGGTGCTGGAGCAGATCGCTGCGCAGATGCGCGCGAAGAAGCTGCCCATGGTCGAGGACCTGCGCGACGAGAGCGACCACGAGCAGCCGACCCGGCTGGTCATCACGCCCCGGTCCAACCGCGTGGACGTCGAGCAGCTGATGACCCACCTGTTCGCGACGACCGACCTCGAGCGCAGCTACCGCGTGAACATGAACGTCATCGGCCTCGACGGCAGGCCGCGCGTCATGTCCTTGAAGGCGCTGCTGGCCGAATGGCTGCAGTTCAGGCAGGTGACCGTGCGCCGCCGGCTCGAGTGGCGCCTCGGCAAGGTGAGCGCGCGGCTGCACGTGCTCGACGGATTGCTGGTCGCCTACCTGAACCTCGACGAGGTCATCCGCATCGTGCGCACCGAGGACGAGCCCAAGCCGGTCCTCATGAAGCGCTTCGAGCTGTCCGAGATCCAGGCCGAGGCCATCCTCGAGACCAAGCTCCGCCACCTTGCCAAGCTGGAGGAGATGAAGATCCGCGGCGAGCAGGGCGAGCTGTCCGCCGAGCGCGACTCGCTGGAGAAGACGCTGGCGAGCAAGGCCCGGCTCCGCAAGCTGGTGCGGGACGAGCTCGAGCGGGACGTGGAGGCCTTCGGCGACGACCGGCGCACGCGGATCGTGGAACGCGCGGCCGCGCAGGCCATCGACGAGACCGAACTGGTCGCGAGCGAGCCGGTGACCGTCGTGCTGTCGAAGGCGGGCTGGGTGCGCGCGGCCAAGGGCCACGAGATCGACCCGCAGCAGCTGTCCTACAAGACGGGCGACGGGTTCGAGGCCGCAGCCCGTGGCCGGAGCACCCAGCAGGTGGTGTTCATGGACTCGACGGGGCGGACCTACAGCCTGCCGGCACACGGACTGCCCGGTGCGCGGGGCCAGGGCGAACCCCTCTCAGGACGAATCGACCCGCCGGACGGCGCGAGCTTCCCGGCCGTCATGCTGGGCGAGCCGGCGGATCGCTGGCTGCTCGCCTGCGACGCGGGCCAGGGATTCGTCGCCAGGCTCGAGAGCCTCTATGCGCGCAACCGGGCCGGCAAGGCGGTGTTCAACCTGCCGCAGAACGCGCGGATGCTGCCGGCGAGCCCGGTGCCGGCGGGCGGCAATGCGCTGGTCTGTGCGGTCAACACCGAGGGCCGGCTGCTCGCCTTCCCCGTCACCGACGTGCCGGAGATGGAGAAGGGGCGGGGTAACCTGCTTTTCGGCGTGCCGGGCAAGAAGGCGAAGAGCCTGGCCGAACTCATGGTCGCCGTGGCGGTCGTGGGCGAGGGCGGCAAGCTCGCGGTCCACTGCGGCGACCGCCGCATGACCCTGTCGTGGAAGGACCTGGAGAACTACCGTGGCGAGCGCGGCCAGCGAGGCGCCGTGCTGCCGCGGGGGTGGCGCAAGGTGGACCGGGTGGAGGCTGAATAGCGGATGGCGGATAGCGGATGGCGGATAGTGAGTGGTGAGCTGTAGAGCCGGTACAGCCTTCTTACAACTCACTACTCACCACTCACGACTCACAATATTCTGACTATCCGCTATCCGCTATCCGCTATCCGCTATCCGCTATCCGCCATCCGCTTACAGCGCCACCAGTACGACGCCGCTCGACGTCAGCTCCTGGTAGATCGCA
>DATHZW010000216.1:0-9081 GCA_035458405.1 Steroidobacteraceae bacterium
AAAGGCGAGGAACCCAACTGCGGCACCAGCGGTGACGCCGTTCCGGGAATCGGATTGCCCAGAATGGCGCCGAGCACCGTCAGGCTGCGGCAATGGCCCGGGTTGCTGGAGATCATCGTACCGGTCGCCGTGAAGTAGGTCCCGCAACCGTCGACCGAGGTGTTGTTCCACTTGAACTGGTAGAAGGCCTCCATCGAACCCCAGTTGAAGCCCCAGTTGATGTAGGCCGCCCAGACCGGCAGCAGGATTTCCTTCAGCTCGGCGCCCGCGCGGCGCGCCGCCGGGACGTCGATCGGGTTGATCTGGTTGACGCCCTGGATGAAGACGCTCTCGCCCCAGTTGATGACCTGGTTGCCCAGGCGCAGCTGCAGGTCCGAGTTGCCGATCGGCAGGCTGCCGTAAACGTAGGCATCGAGCAGCATGACGTTGGAGAACTTCTGCTCGTCCTCGAACCCGCGGTCGCTGAGCTTGGCCGACGGGAAATTATTCTGCCCCGGGGGCGAGATAGGCAGGCAGGTGGTCCCGACCGGCGTTGCCGCAGTACAGGGCCCGTAGCCCGGGACCGGGCCCAGGCCCGGGCGGGTGCCGTTGAATTCATTCGCCTGGCTGCCGACGCGGACCCGGCCGTTTGTCAGCGCCTCGTCGTACCAGGCCTTGACGCGGACCAGCGCGCCGAAGCTGCCCTTCTTGTATTCCAGGTCGGTGATCAGCTTCAGGGGCGTGGAGAAGCGATCGCCCTTGTCGTAGTTCAGGTTGCCGTCGCCGGCCGCCTGGTTGCCGGCCAGGCCGTCCTTCGGGCCGGGAAGCGCGCCGGGGAGGTACGGGGTGGAGTCGTACAGGCCGATGAGTGCTCCGTCGGACCGCGTGTAGAGCTCGCGGCTCGGCTTTTCGGCTCGCCAGCTGCTGCCCACCGACAGGGTGGTGTTCCAATTGAGCCTGCCGCCGTTGTCGAATTCAAAATCCAGCGCGGATACGCCGCCCGCGTAGGCCGCGAGCACCGAGCCAACCACGGTGGCGAGCACCAGATTGCGACGACCCCCGATCACGGATTCACTCGTCATTGCTGTTCCCCAGTTGCCTTGAGTTCGATCGCCCCGCTTGCACGAGGCTATGTGCCGTCCTGCGTCGACCCCGCCTGGCAATGGCCCGGATCGGTCGCAGCACTGGCCCCCGTTTGTCCCTGACAGCAGTCGTACGTATGGAAAATGTCACGGACTGCTGCAGCAGCCCAAGACTGCCAGCCCCAACTCAAACTTACAATCGGATGAATGTCGCGATGCTGCTATGCAGCAATCATCGGTGCGCGGCTGGGATCGCGTTAATGCAGCGCAAAACGGAGATGGCTCGAACTCCCCCCAGACCACCGCGACGCGACGCCCGTGGTCGCCCTTCGTCCGTCGCCAGCAAGCACGCCTGACGCGACTCGTGGCGCTGCAGCCACAGTCCGCTATGGGCTGGCCTGCACAGCCCAATCCGACCGTTATTCGCGCCTCATGCCCGGCTCGTGACCGCTGCGGCGGTAGCGGGAAGGCGTCACGCCCATTTCCAGGCTAAACGCCTTGCAGAAGTGGCTCTGGCCGGCGAAGCCGACCGCGCCGGCGATCTCGCCAATCGAAAGCGAGGTCATCCGCAACAGCTCGCAGGCCCTGCCGATGCGGGCGCGAAGAACGTAGTGATGAGGTGTCAGGCCGGTGACGCGCTTGAACGTATTCGAGAAGTGCGTGACGCCCACGCCGGCGACCGCCGCAAGGTCGCCGACGCTCAGCCGTTCCTCAACGTGGCGCTGGATGTACTGCACCGCAAGGTGGGCCAGGAGCAGCGCACTGCGCGAACCGCGCAGCGGCTCGTTCGGCGCAGGCTGCGCGAGGACGTGGCGCAACTGGGCGAGCAACGCGTTGCCGAGCACCCCGAGATAGGCGTCGTCCGGCCGCGACCCGGTTGCGCCGCTCGCCAGCTGCCGGGCGAGCGCGACGATCACGTTGTCCACGAAGGTGACCGGCTCGCGATCACGGCTCGAGGCCAGCCATGCGGGCACGCGCCGCGGGCCGTCGAAATAGATCGCCATGCCCTCGCCGACCCCGCGCAGGGCGAACTGCGCGGACACGGCGGCAGGGACGAGCGTCACCAGGCCCGGCAGGGACAGGCGAACGGCGTCGCCCGAGCCCGCCCGGTAGGACAGCGGCTTGCCGCCCGTGTGCACCATCAGCAGCGGCTCGTTGAAAGGCGGTACGGACGCCATCTCGATCACCGCACGGTAGCGTTCCAGCACGAAGGCCGGATCTGCGGGAATCCAGCAGCGCAGTTCGGGGTGGCCGAACATCTGCAGGAGGAGCGCTCGCGTCCTGGTGGGCCTGGGCATGGCTGCCTACAGCATAGTGAAAGAAAACGACAATTGCTCGCTTGCCACGGACCAATGGCGCCGCCGGCGCAAGCTAGCCTGAGTACCGCTCAATCACAGTGAATTACCGAAAGTCATGGCTACACGATCCCGGCGAGCTGCTTCCATTGGCCTGTGGGCCCTGTCCTGCATGGCGTTTCTTTTCACCGGGCCCTGCCTCGCCGCCGCCGCCTGGATGAGCGAGTCGGGGGGTGCCGACATGGGCATGGCGTCCGCCGGACGTGCCGCGATCGCGGCCGATGCGACGACGGTGGCCGCCAACCCGGCCGGCCTGGCGGCGCTCACCGACGACGGCTTCCTTCTCGCTGCCCTGCCGGCGGCAATGGACCTGGAGCTGCAGGGCAGCGGCGCGACCGCTGGCACGGTGGACGATCGCGCCGGAGCGATGCCCGTGGCGGCCGCGTTCGGCGCACGCGGCGCGGGGCGCTGGACCCTGGGGCTGGGCGTCTACAGTTACCTCGGGCTGGGCTTCGACTTCGGCGCCGACTGGGCGGGCAGCCGCGCGGTCGAAGACGTCAGGCTGAGGTCGATGAATTTCGCGCCCGCGGCAGCCATTCGCCTGACGGACCGGCTCGCCGTGGGCGGCACGCTGGGCGCCCAGTACCTGGACCTGCGGGCAGGCCTGGGCGTCGCCAACGACGCCATGTTCTACGGACCGCCGGCCGGCCTGCCGGACGGCCAGCTGCGCCTGTCCGGCAGCAACTGGGCCGTGAACGGCAGCCTGGGGCTGGCCTACCAGGTGAGCGACGACGTGAGGGTCGGCCTGGCCTGGCATTCGCAGGTCAGGCACTCGGTGGACCTCGACACGCGGGGCCAGGACCTGCACCCGGTGCTCGACGCCATCCTGCGGCAGCAGAAGGCGCGCCTCGACCTCACCGTGCCGCAGCAGCTCACCTTCAGCGTGACGCGCCAGGTCACGCCCGACACGCTGCTCGCCGCCAGTGCGGGATGGCAGCAGTGGTCGGTGGTGGGCCGCTCGCGGCTCCAGGTAGGCGACAGCCTTGCGCCCCTGTTTGATGACGGCCTCCGCGACACCTGGGGCGTCGCGCTCGGCCTGCGTCATCGGCTCAGCGATCGCTGGACGATCGCGACGGGTATCGCCTATGACAGCGACCCGGCCCGGCGGGACACGCTGCCCGTGTACTTCCCGGTGGCCGAGCAGCGCCGGCTCGCCGTGGGCGTCGACTACCGGCACTCGCCAGGACTGTTGATCCGGCTCGCGACCTCGGTCATCAACCAGGGCGACGTTCGCATCGCCCAGGAGTCCTATCCCGTGCCGCTGCCCGGCATTCCGCCGGTTACCGGCAAGGTCGAGAACAGCCGGATCTACGTCGTCGGCCTGGCGGTGGATTACCGTCCCTGACGGCGGCCCGCCAGCCGGAGGAGGCCCTACTCCTCCGTCTTGCGCCGCGGCGTCCGCACCCGGGTCGTGTAGCCCGTGAAGATGCTGGTATCCAGCGGGAACACGTCCGGGCTGAAGATCGAGTCATAGATGTGCCAGGCAGACGCCAGCAGCAGCACGACGAGCGCCTGTTTGGAGTGCATCAGGGCGGCTACGGGAATGGCCTCGCCGGGCAGGTAACGGACCGCGGTGACCGGGAACCAGAGGATGAACCCGGTCAGCACCATGATCAGGCCGCCCGTCAGCACCAGCCAGTAGGTGAACTTCTCCTTGTAGTCGTAGCGGTCCCGATCCGCGGGTTTGTCGGCCAGGCCCAGGCCGTAGCGGACATCGTGCATCGCGTCGAGGACATCCTGCCGCGAAACGAGCATCGACGGCGGCCAGCCGCGCGTCGTGACGCCCCACGCCGCGATGGTGACGTGCAGCAGCAGCATCGCCGCGAAGGCGAGGCCCGCGTAATGGTGGATGCGCCTGGCCATGTCGACGCCGCCAAGGACAGTAAACAGCCACTGCGAGGCTTCGACGTGATGGAAGGTCTGCGCCAGCCCCGTCGCGGCGAGCCCCAGGAACAGCAGGATCAGCAGCAGGTGCTCCACGATCCGGCCGGGCGAGAACCTGCGGATCCTCACCGGTTCGCCGATCCGCGTCGCGCCGGCATGACCGGCGGCGTAGCGCCGGGCGTGCAGCAGGACCTGCAACAGGATCCCCAGCAGGATCAGCGGCAGCACCACGGCATAGGCCCGGTCCAGGATGAACAACATCGGCGCCGTCGACAGGCTGGGCGTGTAGTGCGAAAGCCAGGCGTCCGGGAAATCGGCGCTGGCGCCTTCATGGCATTGCCGGCACTTGCCCAGCAGCATCCGCTTGGTTTCGCCGGGGCCCATTGCGGACATCGACCTGATGTCGTGTGTCCCGTGGCAGTCGGTGCAGACGGCGATGGCCTTCCTGGGTCGATGCGCGCCGCCGCCCTGCTCGTGATAGAGGCTGACGGCCGAGCCATGGAAATCGGACAGGTAGGTCTTCACGACGTCGGTCGTCAGGCCGTATTTCCCGGCAATGGCCTTGCTGGCGTGGCAGTTGCCACACATGAACGGAATGTCGTCGCGGTAGTCGTCGGTCAGCGGATTGCCGATGTCGTGTGCGCGGTGGCAATCGATGCAGATGGGCACGTCCTGGTTGTTCGAGTTGACCAGCGCGTCGCCGTGCACGCTGGTCGCGTAGATCGAATACAACTTCGGGTGGCACTCGCCGCACTTCGCGGCGCTCCTGGCGCGGTCGTGGCTGAGGGAGGTGATCTGGTGCGCCCCGTGGCAGTCGATGCAGTCCGGCGTCTGCGCATGCCCCTGGCCGTGCAGTTCGTAATGGATGCCTTCCAGGGTCTTGGTGTACTTGTCGAAGTGGCAACGCCGGCAGAGGTCTTCCGGTTCCGCCGTGCTCACGCCTTCGGCGGCCGGTCCTTTCCAGGGATGCGACAGCCGGGAGTACCCGGCGTGACAGCCCGAGCAGTTGAGGTTTCGATGCGCGGCGGGCGATGGCGTGCCGGCAGCGGCCGCCGCAGCAGCCGGACCCGTCGCCCTGGCCAGTTCCTCGTGGCATCGGAGGCAATACGACGTCTCCTCGGCCAGGACCCGGCCCCCGGCGACGGGCATGATCGCGTGGGCCGGATGGCAGTCGGTGCACACCGGAGCGCGCCCTTCGGCTTCCTGCTCCAGCAGGCTGGCGTGGACCTCCAGGCCGCCAATTTGCTGGTCGAGATGACAGTTCCTGCAGATGCGGGAGTAACGGAGCTTGAAGACCTGCTCGCTCCTGAACCGCTGCTGCGCGTGCCCCTGGCCCACCAGTGACCTGGGGTGGCAGTCGGTGCAGGCCAGGAAGTTGTGCACCGAGGCCCTGAACTTCCCCTCGTCGACGTAGGCCTCGATTGCTCCGCCTCCCGGAAACTCGATGACCCGGCCCTTGTCGGCGTGGCAGGCCAGGCAATCCGCGTTTTCATCCGGCACCGCAGCGTGCCCGGCCAGCCCCAGGACCAGCGTCGTCAAAAACAGCAGCAGCCAGGGCGGCCTGTCGGTCATCGCCTGCCTCCGGACACGCCTTCCGCCGGCCTGCGGCCGCGGTCAGTGCGCCTTGAACCCGGCTTCCTCCCGTGTCACCGGCATCCTGTTGACGATCCAGCGGAATATCAGCACGTGAATCACGGTGAGCGTCAGCACGATGATTGCCTCTGCCCGTGCCGGCAGCATTTCCTGCAGGTGATTGGGCAGGTTGTAGTTGAGCACGAAGATCGAGAGGTTGAGCCGGTTGAGGAGCACGCCGATGACGGCCAGCAGCGCGCCGAAGCGCACGACACCGGCCCGCAGGCCCTTGAAGCCGAACGTCATCACCAATGCCGGAACCAGCACGAAGCCCATCTCGAACAGGAACCAGTAGCCATAGGGCGTATTGATCAGGCCCCATTCGGCGTCGTGCGCCACCGACACGATCTTCATGACGAAATACACGTACGCCGCGATCGCGGCCGCCTTGCCAAGGCCGATCGTCAGCTCGTCCAGCGTCCCGAGGAAGGTCGAGTCACAGCGGTCCTTGAGGAATCGCGCGACCAGCCAGCTGACCAGGATGACCTGGGCCATCGCCACGTAGATGCTCGACGCGAGGAAGAGCTCCGGAAGGTATTGCGACCACCACAGGGGATGTACCTTGCCCGGCGCCAGCAGGTACATCGCGCCGAGCGCCGACTGGTGCAGGGTCGACAGCATGATGCCCGCGATGGTCATGCCGATCGTGATCTTCTTCGCCCACCTGCGCACGTGCGCGGACTTGAGCCACTCGAGTATCGCCGGACTGAACTCGAGGAACTGCACGGTGAGATACAGCGCGACGTGCCAGGCCACCAGGAACAACACCGAGGCGGTACCAAAGGAGACCGCCATCGGGAAATAGATGCGCCACGGCCGCCCGAGGTCGATGAGCAGGTACAGCACCGCGAACAGGTAGCCGAGAAAGCCGGTGAGGATGGCGATCCTGACCATCGGTGCGAGCTTCTGGTAGCCAAAGATATAGTACGCGCTGGCTATCACGAATCCCGTCGCGGACAGCGGCACGCCGCCGAACAGGCCCCAGCCCAGCAACAGCCCCCACGGGTAGTCGTTGGAACTGTGGGTCACCGCCGAAAGACCGAAGATGAAGCGCGAGGCGATGACCGGGATGCCTACCATCAGTATCAGCGCTGCCAGCACGTTGAAGGGCGTAACCAGCGACCGGCCATAGTCCTTCCAGCTCATGCCCATCCGCAGCTTCTGCATGAACGAGGAGCGGAAACTGGGGGTGACTGCCCCGCCGGGCAGGATGTTTTCCTGGTTAGCCAAGGTCGTTCTCCTTCTTCTGCTCCTCGCCCGCGACCTCCTCCCTGCGTTTCAGCGCCGAGTAGCACATGCCGAAAAGGGCCGGCCAGACCACGAGGACCGTCGGTACCGCCGAGAGGAAACCCTTGGTGTTCTCGATCAGCGGGTAGTTGGGCAGGTCGGTCGGGAAACCCAGGTCGCCGAAGGGAACGCCTGACAGGTACATCCAGGACGTGCCCCCGACCTCCCGCTCGCCGTAGATGTGGTCCAGATACCTCTCGGGCTGGGATTCGATCCTGCGACGGGCCAGCTTGATCAGGTCGCTGCGCTTGCCGAAGGTCAGCGCGCCGGCCGGGCAGGCCTCGGCGCAGGCCGGAATCCGCCCTTCCTTGACGCGGTCGTGGCAGAACGTGCACTTGACGATCTCCGGCTCGAACGCGCTCTCATAGCTGTAGGCGGGCACGCCGAAAGGACAGGCCGTCATGCAGTAGCGGCAGCCGAAGCACAGGTCGGCGTCGTACTTCACCGCCCCTTCCGGCGTCTTGAAGTACGCGTGCGCCGGGCAGGCCGTCGCGCAGGCTGGCTCGTTGCAGTGATTGCACTGGATCTTCCGGTAGACCGGGCCGCCGCCGTCGGCGGGGCCGTCGTAGCGGTTGACCACCGTATACGCCCTGGACGTCGGCCTCCTGGCCTCGTCGAACACGCCAGGCTCGTCGAATGGCTGCTCGGGAGCCGGCAGGCCGTTCCACTCGTTGCAGGCCCGCTCGCAACTCCTGCATCCCACGCAGGCCGTCAGGTCCGTGAGCATGCCGAAGCTGTCCGGCCAGCCCTCCAGGTTCGGCGAGGCCCCGGCCGTGCCGGGGGCCCCGGCGAGCGCGGCGCCGCCCAGGGCGACGGCGCTGCCCAGGAAGGCCCTGCGGTTGATCAATTTCGACACGGTGCCGCCCGTCTCGTCCTGCGGGCCTGCGCCGTTGCCGGCGTTCTTCGTTGTCCGCTTGGGTGCCATGACTGTGCTTCTCCGGATAGGTTGTCGGTCGGCCGCCTCAGCGTGCAGCCGGATTCACTTCCTTGTGTGACACTGCTGTTCGCAGCCCGCCGGCGTCTTGCCGAGGTCGCCCATTCCCTTGTGGCAACTGAAGCACACCTCGTGGAACGCCACCTTCAGTCCGGGCACGTCCGGGGTGGCGGGGTCGTAGTCGCCGTGGCAGTTGCCGCAGGGCCGGAAGCTGCGGACCACGGACTCCTTGAATTGCGCCTTGTCGATGGCGTGGCAGCGCTTGCAGGACAGCTTTTCGTAGCCCCGGTGCTGGTGGTGACAGTCGCCGCAGCTCCCCGCGAACTCGGCGGCGTGCCGGCGGTGATCGAAGATCACGGGCTGGTAGCTGCCCTCGAGTTGATTGAGTTCGATGGTGTCGGGGCCGCCCAGTTCCGAAGCCGGCGTGGGTGGGACCGCGGTCATGGCCAGCAGCAATGCGCCGCCGGCCAGGAATGAAACGAGCGTCATGCTCTTCATGGTCGTTGTCTCTGCCTGTGGAAATTGCCACGACGCCCGGAGCACAAACCGGCGACGGAGCAGAGGCGACCCATTCGGGATTCGCGCGGCGCTAGATCGATCTCGAGGATCCACTGCGAATCCGTGGCCACCCTGCCCCGCCTGTCAAGGCTGGTGCATTTCCGGGCCTATGCCGTCCTTGCTGTCAGTCCTCCTCCTTCTTGCTCTTGTCCTGCTCCTCGTCCTTGGCCTTGTCCCTGGCCTTACGCCGCTTGCGGCCCAGGAAGTACGCCTCCTGCGGACGCCACGTGAAGGACGTCGAGACGTTCATCACCCTCGCCAGCGCAGCCCTGTTGGCCGCGATCATGCGGGCAATCCACAAGCCGCTGGCGTCGATCGCCTGCCCGACCCCTTCCACGATCACGAGGCTGACCGAGAACAGGAAGACGAA
>DATHZW010000217.1:0-8195 GCA_035458405.1 Steroidobacteraceae bacterium
CCCCCGCCGGGGTTTTCTGTTTGAGAGGTGCCAGGCACGTGCCTGGCACCATCGAGGCAGCAATGAAGTTCGTCGATGAAGCGCGGATCAAGATAGTCGCCGGCCACGGAGGCCGCGGCGCGGTCAGCTTCCGGCGCGAGAAATTCGTGCCCTTCGGCGGTCCGGACGGTGGCGACGGCGGCCTCGGCGGCAGCGTCTACCTGCGCGCGCAGGCAGGCATCAACACGCTGGCGGATTACCGCATCGCCCGCACCTTCCGCGCCGAGAACGGCCAGCCCGGCAGCAGCGCCGACTGCACCGGCCGCGGCGGCGAGGATCTCTACATCCCGGTGCCGGTCGGCACGGTGGTGCTGGAAGAAGAGACCGGCGAGACGCTCGGCGACCTGACCGCGGACGGGCAGGTGCTGCTGGTGGCGCACGGCGGCAAGGGCGGCTGGGGCAACCAGCGCTTCAAGAGCTCGGTGAACCGCACGCCGCGCAAGTCCACGCCCGGCCTGCCGGGTGAGGCACGCACCCTGCAGCTCGAACTCAAGCTGCTGGCCGACGTGGGCCTGCTGGGCCTGCCGAATGCCGGCAAGTCGACCCTGATCCGGGCGGTTTCCGCAGCGCGACCGAAGGTGGCCGACTACCCGTTCACGACCCTGCATCCGCAGCTCGGCGTGGTCAGCGTGGGGCCGGCAAAGAGCTTCGTCATGGCGGACATCCCGGGGCTCATCGAAGGGGCCTCCGAGGGTACCGGGCTGGGCCTGCGGTTCCTCAAGCACCTGCAACGGACCCGGCTCCTGCTGCACCTGGTGGACATCGCCCCGCCCAACCCGGATGAAGACCCGGTCGAAGGCGCGCGCGCCATCGCCAGGGAGCTCAAGAAATTCAGCGCCGAGCTGGCGGGCCGGGAGCGCTGGCTGGTCCTGAACAAGATCGACCTGTTGCACGCGGACCAGCTGGAGTCGTGTTGCAAGGACATCGTCCGGCGGCTGCGGTTCAAGGGGCCGGTCTTCCGCATCTCCGGCGCCACGGGGCAGGGCACTCGCGAGCTCTGCCAGGCGGTGATGAACCGTCTCGACGAGCTGCGGGCCGAGGAAGCGGCGGCGGACACGCCCTGAGGCCCTGCGGGCGTAAGAATGAAAAAAGGCCGGTCAATGACCGGCCTTCTTGTTCATGTCCTGAGGGCGTCTGGCCTTACTTGGCCGCCAGCGCCTTGATGCGCTTGTTGAGCCGGCTCTTGTGCCGCGCCGCCTTGTTCTTGTGGATGATGCCCTTGCGCGCCATCGCGTCGATGACCGGGGCGGCTTCCTTGAACGCTGCGGCAGCCTGGTCTTTCTGGCCGCTTTCGACGGCGGTGACGACCCGCTTGATCGACGTGCGGGCCTGGGAACGCTGGGTCACGTTGCGCGCGCGGCGCACGGTTGCCTGACGGGCTCGCTTTTCAGCTGACTTCGAATTGGCCAAGGATTCGCTCCGGAATGAAAGTGCTCGAAAGAGCCGCGCATTTTCCGTGCAAGGCAGCAAATTGTCAATCATCGGAGGTGCCAGGCACGCGCCCGGCACCCGACCGCGCCAATCGGTGCCAGGCACGTTTCCGGCACCTATTCGGCGCCACAGTGGGGTCGGATCCCCGTTAACGGTATAGTCCCCGGCGCATGGATCGATCCCACGTACCCCGCGGCCTGACCCGACGCCTGCCATGAGCCGGGGCTTTCTCCGCAGCACTTCGGTAGTCGGCGGCCTGACCCTGCTCTCGCGCGTCTCCGGACTGGTCCGGGACATGGTCTATTCCCAGGCCTTCGGGGCCGGGACGCTCATGGACGCGTTCCTGGTCGCGTTCAAGATCCCCAACTTCCTGCGGCGCCTGACGGCCGAGGGGGCGTTCTCCCAGGCCTTTGTCCCGGTCGTCTCGGAATACAAGGTGCGCCGCAGCCCGGAGGAGGTCAGGCACCTCGTCGGCGGCGTGTCGGGCACGCTGGGCGCGCTGCTGTTCGCGGTCACGCTGGTCGGCGTCCTGGCCGCGCCGGTGCTCGTCATGATCTTCGCTCCGGGCTTCCACGGCGATGGCGGGCGATTCGACCTGACGGTCGGGATGCTGCGCCTGACCTTCCCCTACCTGCTGTTCATTTCGCTGGTGGCGCTGGCGAGCGGCATCCTCAACAGCTATGGGCGTTTCGCCGTCCCCGCGTTCACGCCGGTGCTGTTGAACCTGGTCATGATCGTGTTCGCCAGCCTGATCGCTCCCAACTTCGACCAGCCCGGGCTGGTGCTCGCCGCCGGCGTCTTCGTGGCGGGCGTGGTGCAGCTGGCGGTGCAGCTGCCGGCGCTGAAGTCCATCGGCATGCTCACCATGCCGCGCTGGGACCGCGCCCACGAAGGCGTCAGGCGCATAGGCCGGCTGATGCTGCCGGGGATCTTCGGGTCGTCCGTCGCCCAGGTGTCCTTGCTGCTCGACACGCTGATCGCGTCGTTCCTGGTCACCGGGTCCATCGCCTGGATGTATTACGCGGACCGGCTGGTCGAGTTTCCGCTGGGCGTTTTTTCGATCGCGCTCGCCACGGTCATCCTGCCCGGGCTGTCCTCGCACCATGCCAACGAGAGCAAGGCCGAGTTCGCCGCCACCCTCGACTGGGCGCTCAGGATGACCTTCCTGATCGTGACCCCGGCGGCCGTCGCGTTGTTGATGCTGTCCGGGCCGCTGATGGCGACGATCTTCGGCTACGGCGAATTCGGTGCGCGGGACGTGCGCATGTCGTCCTTTGCGCTGATGGCCTATTCGCTCGGCCTGATCGGATTCTCGATGGTCAAGGTGCTGGCGCCGGGCTATTTCGCCCGGCAGGACACCCGCACCCCGGTGAAGGTGGGGATGATCGCGCTTGGCGTGAACATGGGTTTCAACCTGGCCGTCGTGGTGCCGGCCTACCTGGCCGGCTTTCCCGCGCCGCATGCGCTGCTGGCCCTGTCGACGGGCATGTCGGCTTTCGTGAACAGCGGACTCCTCTACCGCGGCCTCAGGCGCGACGGGGTCTATGCGCCGTCGCATCGCTGGCGGCGCCTGGTCCCGCAGGTACTCGCGGCGAACCTGGCCATGGCCGCATTCCTGTGGTGGGCCACCGGCGACTGGGCGGCCTGGCCGGAGATGGCCACGGTCAGGCGACTGGTGACGATGGCCGGCTGCGTCGGCGGCGGCGGCGCGATCTACTTTCTGGTGCTCTTCGCACTGGGCGCGCGGCCCGGAGACTTCCGGGGCGCCAGGTCCCGCTGATCCGGGGACTGCTCGATCGACACCGCCGATTGAGTAAACCCTCCCCGAATCCAGGGCGGGGTTTTGCGGCGCGAAAACCCCTATACTTACAATCCTTTGGCCAGTTTTCCGGCACTGCCGGCGCAGCTCATGAAGATCGTCCGCGGCCTGACAAATGCCCGCCCGTCCGACCGTGGCTGTGTGCTCACGATCGGCAATTTCGATGGCATGCACCTCGGTCATGAGGCGATCGTGGCGCACCTCGCTGCGCGCGGCAGCGAGCATGGACTGCCGACGGCGATGCTCACCTTCGAGCCGAACCCGAGGGAATACTTCGACCCGGGCAACGCCCCGGCACGGCTGATGCGTCTCAGGGACAAGGCCGCCCGGCTGGTCGAACTCGGCCTGGACCGCCTGATCCTGCTGAAGTTCGACGCGAGGCTGCGTGCCTGGGACGGGAGTGAGTTCATTGAACGGGTGCTGGTCGAGGCGCTGGGCGTCCGGCACATCGTGATCGGCAGCGCATTCCGCTTCGGGAAGGGGCGCAGCGGCACGGTCGAGCTGCTGCGCCAGGCGGGCGAGCGCCATGGGTACCAGGTTGACGAGGTCGGCGCGGTGCAGGTAGACGGCGACCGGGTCAGCTCGACGCGGATCCGCGCCGCGCTCGCACGTGGTGAAATGGCGACTGTCCGCCGCTTGCTCGGCCGCGACTACCGCATGACGGGGCGCGTCATGGAAGGACGCAGGCTGGGCCGCACGCTCGGCTATGCGACGGCCAACCTGCGCCTGCATCGCCGGGTCTCGCCGGTGGCCGGCGTGTTTGCGGTGCGCGTGCACGGCATCGACGGCGGGACGCGCCCGGGAGTCGCCTCGGTGGGATCGCGCCCGACCGTGGGCGGTGGCGAGGTCCTGCTGGAGGCACATGTGTTCGACTGGCAGGGCGACCTCTATGGGCGTTACCTTGGCGTGGATTTCGTCGCCAAGTTGCGCGAGGAATCGAAGTTTCAGGACATTGACGCGCTGGTCGAGCGGATGCACGTCGATGCGCGCGAGGCACGGCAGGTGCTCGCGGCGGGCTGACGCACCGCGGGACGGGATCAGGAACAGGAACCAGCTGGAGCAGCAGTGGACTACAAGCAGACCATCAACCTGCCGAAGACCGACTTCCCCATGAAGGCGGATCTCGCCCGCCGCGAGCCCGCGATGCGCGAGTGGTGGGACGCCAAGGACATCTACGGCAAGCTTCGCAAGAGCGCCGCGGGCCGTCCGAGGTTCGTGCTCGTCGACGGTCCGCCCTACGCCAACGCGTCGATCCACATCGGCCACGCGGTCAACAAGATACTCAAGGACATCGTCGTCAAGTCGCACACGCTGGACGGCTGCGACTCGCCCTATGTGCCGGGCTGGGACTGCCACGGACTGCCGATCGAGCAGCAGGTCGAGAAGAAGCACGGCCGGATCGGCCAGAAGCTCGACGCGAAGGCGTTCCGGCAGGCCTGCCGCGAGTACGCGGCCAGCCAGGTCGACGGCCAGCGCGAGGATTTCAAGCGCCTCGGCGTGCTCGGCGACTGGGACCGTCCCTACCTGACCATGCTGCCGCGATACGAGGCGGAACAGCTGCGCGCCTTCGCCGGGATCATCCGCAACGGCCACCTGATGCGGGGCTTCAAGCCCGTGCACTGGTGCCTCGATTGCCGCTCTTCGCTGGCCGAGGCGGAGGTGGAGTACGAGGAGCGTACCTCGCCGTCCATCGACGTGCGCTTCGCGGTCGGCGACGCCGCGGACCTGGCGCGCAGGTTCGGCGTCGAGCCTGCGCTGGCGGGAAACGCCTCGGTCGTCATCTGGACCACCACGCCCTGGACGCTGCCGGCGAACCAGGCTGTCTGTGTCCACCCCGAACTCGATTACCTGCTGGCCGAGGTCGACGCTGGCGGCGGGCGCGAGCACATCGTCGTGGCCGCGGCCCTGCTGGAGAGCGTGGCGAAGCGGGCGGGCCTGGGGCACGTGCGCAACGTGGCGCATGCCACGGGCAGCGCGCTGGAGGGCCTGCGCCTCCGGCACCCTTTCTACGACCGCGAGGTGCCGGTCATTCTCGGCGAGCACGTCACGCTCGAGTCGGGCACCGGGGCGGTGCACACCGCGCCCGGCCACGGCGTCGAGGACTACGTCGTCGGGCGTCGCTACGGGCTGGCCGTGGACAACCCGGTCGGCCCGGACGGCCGCTTCGTCGAAGGCACGCCGCTGTTCGAAGGGCAGCAGGTCTTCAAGGCCAACGAGGCGGTGGTCGCGACGCTCGAGGAGCGCGGCAGCTTGCTCAAGCACGAGCCCTTCGTGCACAGCTATCCGCATTGCTGGCGGCACAAGACGCCGGTCATTTTCCGCGCGACACCGCAGTGGTTCATCGGCATGCAGCAGGCGGGGCTGCGCGCGGCAGCGCTGGAGGAAATCCGCAAGGTCCGCTGGGTGCCCGGCTGGGGCGAGCAGCGCATCGCTGGCATGGTGGAAGGCAGGCCCGACTGGTGCATCTCGCGACAGCGTGCGTGGGGCGTGCCGCTGGCGCTGTTCGTGCACAGGAAGACCGGCGAGCCTCACCCGCGCTCGGCCGACCTGCTGGAACAGGTCGCAAGCCGGGTCGAGGTGGCGGGACTGGAGGCCTGGTTCGATCTCGACCCGCGCGAGCTGCTCGGCGACGAGGCCGGCGACTACGACAAGACGGACGACGTCATGGACGTCTGGCTCGACTCGGGCGTGGTGCATCACTGCCTGCCGGCGCTGCGCCCCGACGCGATCCCTTTCCCGGCGGACGTTTACCTGGAGGGATCCGACCAGCACCGGGGCTGGTTCCAGAGCTCGTTGCTCGCGGCGGTTGCCGGCAAGGGCCAGGCGCCGTATCGCGAGGTCGTCACGCACGGCTTCGTCGTCGACGAGAAGGGCCGGAAGATGTCCAAGTCGATGGGCAACGTCGTCGCGCCGCAGAAGGTGGTGAGCGCGCTCGGTGCCGACGTGCTGCGCCTGTGGGTTGCGGCGACCGACTACAGCGCCGAGATGAACGTGTCCGACGAGATTCTCAAGCGGACCTCGGACAGCTACCGGCGCATGCGCAATACCGTCCGCTTCCTGCTCGGGAACCTCCACGGTTTCGACCCGATTCGCGATTCGCTCCCCGCCAGGGAGTTGATCGCCATCGACCGCTGGGCCATAGAGCGCGCGCGCAAGCTGCAGTCCGAGATCATCGAGGCCTATCGCGACTACGAATACCACCTGATCTACCAGAAGGTACACAACTTCTGCGTGGTCGACCTGGGCGCCTACTGGCTCGACATCCTGAAGGACCGGCTGTACACGACACCGTCCGGCGGACGGCCGCGGCGTTCTGCGCAGACGGCCATGTATCACGTGGCGGAGGCCATGGTCCGCTGGCTGGCCCCGATCCTCTCGTTCACCGCCGAGGAAATCTGGCAGTTCCTGCCCGGCGAGCGTGAAGAATCGGTGTTCATGGCCACCTGGTGGGAGCTGCCGGACGTGCACCCCACTCCCGGGGTGGACTGGGATGCCGTGCTGGCCCTCAAGTCGGATGTGTCCCGCGAGCTCGAACGCCTGCGCACGGCGGGAGCGATCGGCGCTCCGCTCGAGGCCGAGGTTGACGTCTACGTGGACGCACAGCAGCAGGCGCGACTGGAGGGGCTCGGCGAGGAACTGAGATTCGTGCTGATCACCTCGGAGGCACGGCTGCTGGACGCGGGCCAACGGCCCGCCGACGCGGTGCCGGCCGTGCAGGTGGCGAAGGAGGGCGCCTGGATCGCCGTGCGCGCGCTGGAATACGGCAAGTGTGCCCGGTGCTGGCATCGGCGACCGGATATCGGCGGGGACGCGGGGCACCCTGAACTCTGCAGCCGCTGCGTGTCCAATCTCGAGGGACCCGGCGAGACGAGGAGCTTTGCGTGATTGAAAAGAGCGAAAGACGGGCCGGCGGGCTGCGATGGCTCTGGCTGTCGCTGGCGGTGATCGTCGCCGACCAGTTGAGCAAGTCCCTGGTCGTCGGCCACTTCGAGCTGTACGAAGCCATCGATGTCCTGCCGGTGTTCGAACTCACCCGGCTGCACAATACGGGCGCGGCATTCAGCCTGCTGGCCCAGGCATCGGGCTGGCAGCGCTGGTTCTTCGTCGGCCTGGCCGTGGTCGTCAGCGGCGGCATCGTCTACTGGTTGAGGAACCTGCCCCGCGACAGCGCGCCTTTCCTGCCGGTAGCGCTGGCCCTCGTGCTCGGCGGCGCGCTCGGCAACCTGGTCGACCGCGTCTGGCATGGTTACGTGATCGACTTCCTGCACTTCCACTGGGAGGCGGCGTACTTCCCGGCGTTCAACGTGGCCGACTCGGCGATCACCGTCGGGGCCGGACTGCTGATCCTCGATGCGATCCTGGAGGGTCGCCGTTCGCGGGCGGCAGGGCGCGTCCCGTGAAGATCCTGCTGGCCAACCCGCGCGGCTTCTGCGCCGGCGTCGACCGCGCAATCGACATCGTCGAGCGTGCGCTCGGGCTGTTCGGCGCGCCGATCTACGTGCGTCATGAAGTGGTGCACAACCGTTACGTCGTGGAGCGGCTGCGCTCGATGGGGGCCGTCTTCGTCGACGAGCTCGATGCGGTCCCGGATGGCTCGACGGTGATATTCAGCGCGCATGGCGTGTCGCGCGCGGTGCAGGAGGAAGCGGCGCGTCGCGAGCTGAGCGTGTTCGATGCCACCTGCCCGCTGGTGACCAAGGTGCACATGGAGGTCAAGCGCTACGCGCAGGAAGGGCGCGAAGTGATCCTGATCGGGCATGCCGGGCACCCCGAAGTCGAGGGCACGATGGGCCAGTTCGACACGGCGCAGGGCGGGCGAATCCACCGGGTGGAAGCGCCGGAGGATGTTGCCCGGCTCGAGATCAGGGATTCCGGCCGGACTGCGTTCGTCACGCAGACGACGCTG
>DATHZW010000218.1:0-4045 GCA_035458405.1 Steroidobacteraceae bacterium
AGCCCAGCCTCATGCCCGGGAAGCGCAACGAAAAGGCCGCCCGAAGGCGGCCTGATCGCGGGACGGCGACGGGTCGACGGCCGCCGGGCGACCCTCAGCACCTCGAGCCGCCGGGCGACGCCGCCTCAGTTGGTCTGCGCCAGCTGCTCCAGGATGGCAGGGTTCTCCAGCGTGGAGACGTCCTGCTTGATTTCCTCGCCCTTGGCGATGGCGCGCAGCAGCCGCCGCATGATCTTGCCCGAGCGCGTCTTCGGCAGGTTGTCGCCGAAGCGGATGTCCTTGGGCTTGGCGATCGGGCCGATCTCCTTGCCGACCCAGTCGCGCAGCTCCTTGGCGATCCGCTTCGCTTCGTCGCCGGTCGGGCGCGGCCCCTTGGTGACGACGAAGGCGACGATCGCCTCTCCCGTCAGCTCGTCCGGGCGCCCGACCACCGCCGCCTCGGCGACCAGCTTCGAGTTCGCCACCAGCGCCGATTCGACCTCCATGGTGCCGAGACGGTGCCCGGAGACGTTGAGCACGTCGTCGATGCGGCCCATGATGCGGTAGTAGCCCTCGTC
This sequence comes from Steroidobacteraceae bacterium, assembly GCA_035458405.1. Classification (GTDB taxonomy): domain Bacteria; phylum Pseudomonadota; class Gammaproteobacteria; order Steroidobacterales; family Steroidobacteraceae; genus SG8-30. The sequence goes on from DATHZW010000218.1 coordinate 558, forward strand.
GTCCATGCTGGCGCCGTCGCCCGCAAGGTAATACTTGCCCTTGAAATCGTCCGGGTAGTAAGTCTTCTTGTAGCGCTCCGGATCGCCCCAGATGGTGCGCAACATCGAGGGCCAGGGACGCTTGATCACCAGAATGCCGCCCTTGCCGCGGCCCACCGTCCTGCCCGTCTCGTCGACGATGTCGGCCATGATGCCCGGCAGCGGGAAGGTCGCCGAGCCCGGCTTGGTGGGCGTTGCGCCCGGCAGCGGCGTAATCAGGTGGCCGCCGGTTTCCGTCTGCCACCAGGTGTCGACGATCGGGCAGCGTCCGCCGCCCACCGTTTCGTGGTACCACATCCAGGCTTCCGGGTTGATCGGCTCGCCCACGGTCCCGAGGATGCGCAGCGACTTCAGGTCGTAGTTCTTCGGCAGGTCGCTCCCCGCCTTGATGAGGGACCGGATCGCCGTGGGCGCCGTGTAGAACACGTTCACCTTGTGGTCCTGGATGATCTTCCAGAAGCGCCCGGCGTCCGGATAGGTCGGCACGCCCTCGAACATGACCTCCGTCGTCCCGACCGCGAGGGGACCGTAGGTGATGTAGCTGTGGCCCGTGACCCAGCCGACGTCCGCCGTGCACCAGAAGACGTCGTCGGGCTTGTTGTCGAACACCCACTTCATGGTGAGCGCGCACCACAGCAGGTAGCCGCCCGTGGAGTGCTGGATGCCCTTGGGCTTGCCGGTCGAGCCCGAGGTGTAGAGGATGAACAGCGGGTGCTCCGCATTCACCCAGGTCGGCTCGCAGGTGTCGGCCTGGCCGTTCACCACGTCATCCCACCATTTGTCGCGCGGCGCCTGCATCGGCACTTTGCTGCCGGTGCGCTTGTAGACGATCACGTTCTTCACCTTGTCGCAGCCGCCCATGGCGAAGGCCTCGTCCACCACGGGCTTGAGCGGAATCTCCTTGCCGCCGCGGAACTGCCCGTCGGCGGTGATGACCTCGGTCGCCCCTGCGTCGACGATGCGCTCCTGCAGCGACTTGGCGGAAAAGCCGCCGAACACCACCGAGTGCGTGGCGCCGATGCGCGCGCACGCCTGCATCGCCACCACCACCTGGATCGACATCGGCATGTAGATGAGAATGCGGTCGCCGGTCTTTACGCCGTGCGCCTTGAGCGCGTTCGCGAGCTTGCACACCTCGTGGTAGAGCGCCTTGTAGGTGATTCTCGTCACCTTGCCGTCGTCGGCCTCGAAGATGATCGCCACCTTGTCGGGCTGGGTCTTCAGGTGCCGGTCGAGGCAGTTGTGGGACGCATTCAGCTCGCCGTCGTGGAACCAGCGGAAGAACGGCGCCTTCGATTCGTCGAGCACGTGGGTGAAGGGCTTGTGCCACAGCAGGTGTTCCTTCGCCAGCCGGCCCCAGAAGCCCTCGAAATCCTTCTCGGCTTCGGCGCACAGCTTCCGGTACGCCTCCATTCCCGGAACATTGGCCTGCTTGACGAACTCGGGCGCGGGCGGGAAAACCCGGGTCTCCTGCAGCACCGACTCGATGGTGGACGACATGCAACTCCTCCTCTGAAAACGTGCGTCGAATTGAATCAAGCGTATGCTAGATTAAGCGCCTTCCGCAACTCTTCCGCCGCCCCGATGACACCCCTGCCCGGCGAGCGCGCCCTGCGCCCGTTGAAGCCGCTGCCCAATCTCATTTTCGCCAGCCGCTGGCTGCAGCTGCCGCTGTACCTCGGCCTGATCGTCGCCCAGGGCGTGTACGTGTGGCTGTTCTGGCAGGAGCTGTACTACCTGCTGCTCGCCGCTTTCGGCAACGCGAACGCCCTCGGCCACGTCATCGACGCGGTCACGGTGGAGGGCGTCGCGCGCCCGGCCAAGCTCACCGAGACCGTCATCATGCTGGTGGTGCTCGGCCTGATCGACGTGGTGATGATCTCGAACCTGCTCATCATGGTCATCGTCGGCGGTTACGAGACGTTCGTCTCGCGCCTCGGCCTGGAGAGCCATCCCGACCAGCCCGAGTGGCTCTCGCACGTGAACGCCTCGGTGCTCAAGGTGAAGCTCGCGACGGCGATCATCGGCATCTCGTCGATCCACCTGCTGAAGACCTTCATCAACGCCTCGGCGTACGACGAGAAGACCATCATCGCGCAGGTCGGCATCCATATCACGTTCCTGCTGTCGGCGATGGCGATCGCGGCGAGCGACCGTCTCATGCCGCAGGCGCCTTTACGTCACGGTGGTCGCGCATGACGACGATCAAGCAAGAAGACCTGGTGCAGAGCGTCGCCGACGCCCTGCAGTTCATCTCCTACTACCACCCGGCGGACTACATCCGGGCCCTCGGCCGCGCCTACGAGCGCGAGCAATCGACGGCCGCGAAGGATGCGATCGCGCAGATCCTCACCAACTCGCGCCTGTGCGCCGAGGGCCACCGCCCGATCTGCCAGGACACGGGCATCGTCAACGTGTTTCTCAAGGTGGGCATGGACGTGCGCTTCGAAGGATTCAAGGGCGCGCTCGCCGACGCGGTGAACGAAGGCGTGCGCCGCGGCTACACGCACCCCGACAACCCGCTGCGCGCTTCCGTCCTCGAGGATCCCCAGTTCGCGCGCCGCAATACCAGGGACAACACGCCGGCGGTGGTCAACGTCGAGATGGTGCCCGGCGACAAGGTCGAAGTGGATGTCGCCGCGAAGGGGGGCGGCTCCGAAGCGAAGGCCAAGTTCGCGATGCTGAACCCGTCCGACTCGGTGGTCGACTGGGTGCTGAAGACCGTGCCGACGATGGGCGCGGGCTGGTGCCCGCCGGGCATGCTCGGCATCGGCATCGGCGGCACCGCCGAAAAGGCCATGGTCATGGCCAAGGAATCGCTGATGGCGCCGATCGACATGGCCGAGCTGAAGGCGCGCGGGCCGAAGGACAAGTACGAGGAGCTCAGGATCGAGCTCTACGACAAGGTGAACGCGCTCGGCATCGGCGCGCAGGGCCTGGGCGGCCTGTCCACGGTGCTGGACGTGAAGGTCGCCGCCTATCCCACGCACGCCGCGAACAAGCCTATTGCGATGATCCCGAACTGCGCCGCGACGCGCCACGCGCATTTCGTGCTGGACGGCTCGGGGCCGGCGGAGTTCGTGCCACCGTCGCTCGATGACTGGCCGAAGGTCACCTGGTCGCCCTCGAAGGACGCGCGCCGCGTCGACCTCGATGCGCTCACGCCCGCGGAGGTCGGAGCGTGGAAGCCCGGCGAGACCCTGCTCCTTTCCGGCAAGCTGCTCACGGGACGTGACGCCGCGCACAAGCGTATTCAGGACATGCTGGCCAAAGGCGAGAAGCTCCCGGTCGATTTCACCAACCGGGTCATCTACTACGTCGGGCCGGTCGATCCGGTCGGCAAGGAAGTCGTCGGCCCCGCCGGGCCGACGACCGCCACGCGCCGGGACCAGTTCGTGGAAATGATGCGGGCGCAGCCCGGCCTGGTCGCCCTGATCGGCAAGGGCGAG
>DATHZW010000219.1:0-7866 GCA_035458405.1 Steroidobacteraceae bacterium
GCGCGTGCACCGACTGCCAGACCCGCTGGTAGCGGGCGTGATCGACCACGGGCCGGCGAATCATCGCCTGGCACAGCGCCATCTGGGCCTCCGTGGCCGATGGCTTGCTGAAGAGGCTCAGCGCGTGCCGGGAGAAATCCCGGACCATGAAATCGAAGATCTGGTCCAGCGTGTCGTCATCCGTGCCATGCAGGGGAGCCGCCTCGAGGATCAGTTGCCCATAGACGACCAGGGCGAACAGTTCGCCCAGCGCCAGCAGGAAGTCGACGTCCTTCTGCTGCGCTTCCGTGGGCGTGGCCGTGGCCAACAGGCGCTTGAAGGTCCCGATCTGCTCCCTGAAGAGGGCCACGTTCGGCAGTTCCACCGTGTCGTAGGCCAGCCTGTAGTCGTGAAACCGGATCTTGCCCAGTCCGCGCGTCGGGGCCTGGGCAAACAGGTAGCTGTCGTTGGTCGCGTCCGTGCGCGCGGCCACGGTGGGAAACCCGGCCGGGCTGAAGAAGTAGTTGGGCATGAACTTGACGATCAACGCGATGTTGACGTGCACGGTGCCCTCGAGCTTGGGCAGCGCCCGGATGTCGCGCGCGGCGGTCTCGAAGTACATGTCGGTCTCGAAGCCCTTGGCCGCGATCACGTCCCACAGCAGGTCGATGACCCGCTCGCCCTCGGTGGTCACCTTCATCTTGACCATGGGGTTGTAGAGCAGGTAGCGGCGATCTTCGTCCGACGCCGAGCGCATGTAGTCGGACGCGCGCATCGCGAACAGCTTCATGGCGGTCAGCCGGGCGTAGGCGTCGACGAAGAGCTGCTGCACATGCGGGAAATCGGTGACGAACATGCCGTAGAGGCGGCGGTTGGCTGCGTGGGTGATGGCCTCGTAGAAGGCGTGGGTGCAGATGCCGATGCTTGCCCAGCCAAGGTTGAACTTGCAGACGTTGATCGTGTTGAGGGCGTCGTTCCAGGCGTCCTGGCCCTTCGAGAGGACGTCCTGCTCGGCCACCGGATAGTCGTGCAGCGCGTACTCCGCTACGTAGCTCTGCACGTTGACCACGTTCTTGACGAGCTCGAACTTCGGGTGCTGCGAACTGGCGGCGAAGAAGACGTAGTCGCCCGAATCCGCCAGCTTGCCGAAGGTGGAGACGATGGCCGCCTTGTTGGCGTTGCCGATGTAGTACTTGCGGCCGTTGGCCAGGTAGCCCCCGCCCGGCTGGGGCGCCAGGGTCATGTCGCTGGAATAGATATCGGCGCCGTGTTCCTTCTCCGACAGGCCGAAGGCGAAGATCTCGCCGGCCTTCAGCAGGTCCGCGGTCCTGTGCTTGACCTCCTCGTTGTCGCTCATCCACAGCGGCCCGAGCCCCAGCATGGAGACCTGCCAGGTGTACCAGTAGTGCAGGCCGTAGAAGCCGAGGATCTCGTTGAAGGCGCAGTTGCGCCAGGTATCCCACCTTGCGTCGGAGTCGCCGTAGCCGGCGGGGGTCATCAGCGTCGCGAATGCAGCATGCTTTTTCACGAAGTCGAGGAAGTCGGCATACCAGACCCGCTCATGGTCGTCGTGCTTGAGCCGGACCTTGCCCTTGCTCTCGAAGAAGTCGATGGTCTCCAGCATCAACCGGCGTGAGGGTTCGTCCAGGGACTTCCATCCGTAGGCCTTGGGGTTCAGCAGGATCATCGCGCGCTCCTCGTGTGCCAGGGCTCGGCGTCCCTCTGCCGCCGGGCACTCTGCGCATTGTAGCGCGACTGGGATCCGCCCCCCGTTCGCTGATACGCTTCGCGCATGGACAAGCGGCTTGCCGAACTGATCTCCTTGCTCGACCTCGAACGCCTGGAAATGAACCTCTTCAGGGGCATCAGCCGCGACATCGGCTCGCCACAGGTCTTCGGCGGGCAGGTGCTGGGCCAGGCGCTGGTTGCCGCGTCCCGCACCGTGGAAGGCAGGCTGGTGCATTCGCTGCACGCCTATTTCCTGCGTCGCGGCGACGTCAACGCGCCGATCGTCTACCAGGTCGAGCGCAGCCGCGACGGCGGCAGCTTCACCAGCCGCCGCGTGGTGGCCGTCCAGCACGGCCAGCCGATCCTGACGATGTCGTCTTCCTTCCAGGTGCCGGAAGAGGGGAGCGAGCACCAGGCCACCATGCCCGACGTCCCGCCGCCGGAGGATCTGGCCGACTCGGCGCAGCTGCCCCCGGAAGTCCTGGCGCGCGTGCCGGAAAATGTCCGGCGCTTTCTCGAGCACGACCGGCCCTTCGAGTTTCGTCACGTGCGCCCGTTCGATTACCGCCAACCCGAGAAGCGGGAACCCATGAAACAGGTCTGGTTCCGGTCGGTCGATCGGGTGCCCGGCGACCAGGCGCTGCAGCGCAGCCTGCTGGCCTACGTGTCCGACCATCAACTGCTGGACACGGCCAACCTGCCGCACGGCCGGCCCTGGTTCGAGCTGCAGATGGCGAGCATCGACCACGCGCTGTGGATCCATCGTGAGCTGCGCGTGGACGAGTGGCTGCTCTATTCGATCGACAGCCCGAGCCGCTCCAGCGCCCGCGGCTTTGCACGGGGCAGCATCTTCGCGCGTGACGGCACGCTGGTGGCGAGCGTGGCCCAGGAAGGCCTCGTCCGCGAGCGGCCCGGCGGCTGGCAGGGCACGCGTCCCCCCGGTGCGGGCGCCTGAGCGCGCGAGGTGGCGGCCAGTCCATGAAGCTTGCGCTGATCATCCTCGGCCTGGCGGCCGCCTACCTGGTCGCCCAGCTGTACATGCTCTGGAGGTCGCGCAACGACAACCTCCCGGAGCCGCCGCCCGGGGGATGGAAACAACCCGAGGACTGGGACGACGCGGAAGACGACTGGCCGCAGCCGCCGAAAGGCTGACCGCGCCGCTCACTGCAGCGACAGCGTCATCCTGACGGCGTGGTCGACGGCCCTGGATTCCTCCCCGCGCGTGACGAAGACACGCTCCGCCGCGAGTCCTTCCTCCCGGACCAGCGCGTAGATTCCGGTCAAGGTCGCGAGGACAGCCGCGGTAACCAGCGCTTTCTTCCGACTCATGACCACCCCCCCTGCCCGCGGCTCGCGTCGACACTCGCTTCGAGGGCGATGATGTCCCGATCTTTCCGGTCACTGCAAGCCGACGCGCCCCTTCAGCGCCGCGCCAGCGCCCAGTCTTCCCGGGAAATCGTGTAGAGGTGGACGTCCCACCAGTCTTTCCTCGACCGGGCGTAGCGGCGGAAGGTCGCTTCCCAGCGCAGGCCGGCCTTGTCCAGCACCCTGAGCGATCGTCTGTTATGGATTTCCACGGTCGACAGGATGCGTTCAACCCGCAGCTGCTCGAACGCGGCGCCGGCAAGGGCGGCGGCCGTCTCGGTCGCGTAGCCCTGCCGCCACTGCGCCGGGGCGATGAGGTAGCCGATTTCGGCTTCCTCGCGGGAATGGAGTGTGAGGTCGCAGGCGCCGATGACGGTCGAGTCGTCCGCGCGCGTGACCGCCAGCTCCCAGACGTCGCGGCGCCGCTCCTGTTGCCGTCGCAGGACGGCCGCAAGGTGCCGTCTCGCGGACGGCTCGTCGCGCGGCCCGTACAGCATGTGCCGGGTGACGCGCTTGTCGCAGTACAGGGCGGTGATGGCGGCGAGGTCGTCGCCGGTGAATTCACGCAGGCGCAGGCGGCCCGTTTCCAGCGGCAGCTTCAGGCGGCTCATCCCGGGCCCAGCACCTTGCCCGGGTTCATGATCCCGGCCGGGTCGAGCAGGTCCTTGACCTCGCGCATCAGGGCAAGTGCGACAGGGTCCTCGTAGCGTTCCAGCTCGGCCACCTTGTGGCGTCCGATGCCGTGCTCGGCGCTGAAGCTGCCGCGATAGGCCGCGACCAGCTCATGGACCGCGCGCCGCGCATCGGCGGCCCGTTGCAGGAACGCCGCCGGGTCCATCCCCGGGGGACAGCCGAGGTTGAAGTGCAGGTTGCCGTCGCCGAGATGGCCGTAGGCGACCAGTCGTCCTCCCGGGATGACCCGTTCGAGGATTCCCGCGCCTTCGTCGATGAAGGCGGGCAGGTCCTGGGTCGGGACCGAGATGTCGTGCTTCAGGCTCGCGCCTTCGCGCGTCTGCGCCTCGGGGATGTTCTCGCGCAGCCTCCAGAAGGCCTCGCGCTGGGCCAGCGAGGCCGCCAGCACGGCATCGAGGACGGTTCCCTGGCCCATCCCGGCCGCCAGCTGCGCCTGCAGCTTCTCGGCGAGATCCGAGTCCTGCTGCGGCAGGCTCACCTCGGCCAGCACGTACCAGAGGTACGGCTTGTCGAAGGGATCGGTTGCGCCGTCGATGTGGCGACAGACGATGTCCAGCGCGGAACGCGGGATCAGCTCGAACGTCGTGACGCTGTCGCCCAGCGAGCCCCGCAACCCGGCAAGCAGGTCCACCGCGGCCTGCGGCGAGGCCAGCGCGATGAGCGCAGTGCTGTATCCGCGCGGGCGCGGGAACAGCTTCAGGCAGGCCGCGGTGATGACCCCCAGCGTGCCCTCCGCGCCGATGAACAGCTGCTTGAGGTCGTAGCCGGTGTTGTCCTTGCGCAGCGGGCGCAGCTGGTCGAGCACCCGGCCGTCGGGCAGGACGACCTCCAGGCCGAGCACCAGGTCGCGCATCATGCCGTAGCGAAGCACCGCGGTGCCGCCGGCGTTGGTCGAAAGATTGCCGCCGATCGTGCAGGAACCTTCCGACCCCAGGGACATGGGAAACAGCCTGTCGGCGGATTCGGCCGCGCGCTGCACCTCACCGAGCACGCAACCCGCCTCGACGGTCAGGGAGTAGTTGAGCGCGTCGATCTTGCGGATCCGCTTCATGCGCCTGAGGGACTGGACGATCTCGGTGCCGGACTCGCGCGGCGTGGCGCCGCCGCAGTAGCTGGTGTTGCCGCCGTGCGGGACGATGCCGATGCCGGCGGCCGCGCAAAGCCTGACGACCCCCGCGACCCGCGCCGTCGAGTCGGGCAGGGCGACCAGCGGGGTCGCACCGCGATAGAGCTTGCGATGGTCGGTGAGGAACGGCTCGATGTCGGCGGCGGCGTCGAGGTAGCCGCCGGGACCGAGCAGTTCGCGCAGTTCGGCCAGCGTTTCGGCGCGGATGGGATTCAGGCCGATGGTCATGTTGCGATGTTACCGCGCTCTGGCGATCGCCGCGGTGCCCGAAGCATCCCTTTGCATGACGTCACTGCCGCGCCGGCGCGCTGGCTGCACACGGGGTTCCCCCTTTCGCTCCGAAAGCCGCAAGTCGCTGCAGGGGGAACCGCGTCCTGGCAGCGTGCCGGGCTGGTGCCGGATGGGGGGTGCCAGGCCCCGTCTTCGGTGCCAGGCTCCGGCGCTTCACGCCAGCGACGGGCGGCGGCAGCCCGGCTTGGTGAACAGCGCGTGCACGTCGCCGAGCTGGCGCTCCAGGAAGCCGCCCTCGCAGTAGCAGAGGTAGAACTCCCACATGCGGATGAACTCCTCCGGGTACCCGAGCGCGCGGACCTCGGGCAGCCGGCTCATGAACCGCTCACGCCAGGCCGCCAGCGTGGTCGCGTAGTGGGGACCGATGTCCTCCAGGTGGAAGAGCTTCATGTCGGTCGAGCGCCTGGCCGAATCGACGATCGCGCTGACGGAGGGGATGAAGCTGCCGGGAAAGATGAACCGCTGGATGTAGTCGACCGACTTCAGCGCCTGCTCGTAGTGCTGGTCCTGCAGCGTGATCGCCTGGATCAGCGCCGCGCCCTGCGGCCGGAGCAGGGCGGAGATCTTGCCCATGTAGGTGTCGAGGTAGCGGTGGCCTACGGCCTCGATCATCTCGATCGAGACCAGCTTGTCGTAGGTGCCGGTCAGGTCGCGGTAGTCGTCGAGCAGCACCGTGACGCGCTCGCCCAGGCCTTCGCGCTCCACCAGCGCCGCGGCATGGTCGTGCTGCTCCCGCGAGATGGTCGTGGTCGTGACGTGCACGCCGTAGTTCCTGGCGGCATGCACCGCGAATCCGCCCCAGCCGGTGCCGATCTCCACCAGCCGCTCGCCGGGCTTCAGGTCGAGCTTGCGGCACACCGCGTCGAACTTGGCCAGCGACGCCTCGTGCAGCGTCGCATGCGGGGTCTCGAAGATGCCGCAGGAATACGCCATCGTCTCGTCGAGGAACAGGCGGAAGAGGTCGTTGCCGAGGTCGTAGTGAGCGGCGATGTTGCGCCGGCTGCCCTCCGGGCTGTTGTGGTTGAGCCAGTGCAGGATGCGCCGCAGCGGCGCGCTGACGACCGCCAGACCGGAATCCATGGAGTTCATCCAGTCGCGGTTGACCACCACGATGCGCACCAGCGCGGTCAGGTCGTCGCAGGCCCAGTCGCCCCGGATGTAGGACTCGCCGGCGCCGACCGTCCCGCCGAAGGCGGCGTCCGCCCAGAATTGCGGCTGCCTGACCTCGATCGTCGCGGACAGGTCGCAGCGCGCGGAGCGCCGGCCGAAGACGCGCTCCTGGCCGTCCTCGACGACGCGCAGTTCGCCTTCCGGCAGGCGTGCGAGGTGGCCGAGCATCGCCTTGCGGCCGAGCCCCTGGATGGGGCCGGCGGGAAGACGCCCGGCGCCGCCCGCGGCCGGGATGATGGAAGACTTCATCGCGGGAGCCTCGTGGTGTCGATGTTCGCGGCGGTCAGTTTGGCCGGGTGAGTGAAGAAAGGCGTGCGCTTGAGCAGCAGCCGCAGGGCCTGCCAGTAGATGAGGGCCGCGACCTTCAGCGTCATGAACGGGTAGGCCAGCAGCGCACGCGTGAGCGCGGCCCCGGAGATGGGCTCGCGCGCGAGTTCCAGCGTGGCGTCGAACACGCGCTGGCCGTCCTTCAGGTTCTCCATGTGCACCTGCAAGGATCGCGACGGCTCGTCGAAGCGCCAGTCGTAGTCCATGTCCATGGGCAGGAATGGCGAGACGTGGAATGACTTGCCCAGCTGCCAGCGCAGCGTCCGGCCCGCCGGCTCCGCCCGCGATGCGTCCAGCACGTAGGCATGCCGCTCGTCCCAGGGCGTGTTGTTGATTTCGGCGACGATGAAACGCACGGTGTCGCCCGCGTCGTCGAAGCAGTAGTAGAACGTGACCGGGTTCATGCAGTAGCCGAAGTACCTGAGGTGCGTCAGCATGCGGATCGGCCCCGACGGCCGCGTGCCGGTCTCGGCTTCGACCCTGCAGCGGACGGCTTCGTCCAGCGGCAGCGTCGCCGGACCGAGGTAGTCCTTGCGCCGGAACCAGGCGAGCGCGGGCCGCCGCGCCGACCACAGCCAATGGCCGTCGAAGACGCCGGGCAACTCCGCCAGGTCGAGGTAGACCATGAACAGCCGGTACCTGAAGCGGTTGCCTGCCGGCCCGCGGCGGCGGTGACTAACCCACCCTCTGTAGAGGCAGCTTTGCATCGTCCTCCCAGTGTGTGAACTGCTCGAGCACCCTCAGGCCGCTGACGACGCCGTCCTCGTGGAAGCCGTAGCGCCAGTAGGCGCCGCAATAGAAACTGCGGCGGGGTCCGCTGATTTCGGCATGGCGTTTCTGCGCGGCGACCGCCCCGGGGGTGTAGACGGGATGGCTGTAGCTGAACGTCCTGAGCACGCAGCGCTCGTCGATCGCGTCCGTCATGTTCAGCGACACCAGGTAGCGGCGGCGCGTCGCAAGCGACTGCAGCACGTTCATGTCGTAGGTCAACGCGACGCCGCGGCCGGGATCGCGACGCAGATGGTAGTTCCAGGCGGCCCGCGCCAGCGGCCGCCTGGGCAGCAGCGACTCGTCGGTGTGCAGCACCGCCTCGTTGGGTGCGTAGGGGAAGGCTCCGAGGGTCTCGCGCTCGGCATCGCTCGGGTCCTCGAGCATGGCCAGCGCCTGGTCGCTGTGACAGGCGAAGA
>DATHZW010000220.1:0-4589 GCA_035458405.1 Steroidobacteraceae bacterium
AGCGCGAGGCAGCGGACATGGCGGCGTATCTCGTCGCCGTGAAACCCGCTCCGACCGTGATCATCACGAGCCCCGCTGCCCGCGCGCTTGCGACCGCCAGGATCTTCGCCGGCGTCCTGGGCTACGCCGCGGACCGCATCCGCGAGGCCGAGGACGCCTACCTTGCCTCGCCCGCCGAATTGCTCGACCTCGTGCAGCGACTGGGGGGACGCTCGCGGCACGTCATGCTGTTCGGCCACAACCCCGGCATCTCGCGCTTCGCCGGACTGCTCACCGGCGACGATTCGCCTGGCGACATGCCCACCTGCGCGGTCACCAGCCTCGTCGCCCCGCTCCGGGACTGGCCGGAACTGCAACCGGGCCAGGCGGTCACAGACTTCTACCAATCTCCAAAGACTATTCCGTAACTGATTGTTTTTAGAATTATTATTACCCGCTTCTCGCGCCGGGGAGGACGGACCCGCCTACTCCTCGATCGACAGCAGCGCCGTGTTGCCGCCGACGGCGGAGGTGTTGGTCGTCACGGTCCGTTCGGTCGCGAACCGGAGCAGGTAGTGCGGCCCGCCCGCCTTCGGTCCGGTACCCGAGAGCCCACAGCCTCCAAAGGGCTGGACGCCGACGACCGCGCCGATGATGTTCCTGTTCACGTAGACGTTGCCGACCCGGGCCCGCGCGGCGATGCGCCTGGCGAATCCGTCGATGCGCGAGTGCACGCCCAGGGTCAGGCCGAAGCCGGTCGCGTTGATGGAATCGATCACCGCATCGATGTCGTCGGCCCGGTAGCGAACGATGTGCAGGATCGGTCCGAAGACTTCGCACTCGAGTTCGTCGATCCCGCCGATCTCGACGGCGAGCGGCGCGACGAAAGTACCGGTCGACAGGGCCGCTTCGAACCGGACGCGATGACTCCAGCGCGCGCCCTCGACGATCCGCCGTGCGTGCGCCTCCAGCACCTGCCGTGCGCCGGCGTCGATGACCGGCCCGACATCGGTCTCGAGCAGTCGCGGGTCGCCGATCTTCAGCAGGTCCATGGCGCCGGCCAGCAGCTCCAGGGCGCGGTCGGCAATATCCTCTTGCAGGAACAACACGCGCAAGGCGGAGCAGCGCTGGCCCGCCGCGTTGAACGCGGACGCGATGACGTCGTGCACCACCTGTTCGAGCAGGGCGGAGCTGTCGACAATCATGGCGTTCTGGCCGCCGGTTTCCGCGATCAGGGTCGCAAGCGGCGCATCGCGCGCGGCCAGGCTGCGGTTGATGGTGCGCGCGGTCTCGGTCGATCCCGTGAAGGCCACGCCGTCCAGGCGCGCATCCATTGTCAGGCGCGGGCCGATGACGGAGCCACGGCCGGGCAGGTAATGCAGGATGTCGCCAGGCACGCCGGCAGCGTGCAGCAGCCTGACGGCCATGGCGGCTACCAGCGGCGTCTGCTCGGCGGGCTTCGCGAGCACCGCGTTGCCGGCGGCGAGGGCCGCGGCCACCTGGCCAGTGAATATCGCCAGCGGGAAGTTCCACGGGCTGATGCAGGCGAACACGCCGCGGCCGTGCAGCTCCAGCCGGTTGCTCTCGCCGGTCGGCCCGGGCAGCGTCAGCGGCACCGCGAAGTCGGCGCGCAACCGCGCGGCGTAGTAGCGCAGGAAATCGACCGCTTCGCGCAGCTCCGCGATGCTGTCGGGTACCGTCTTGCCGGCTTCACGCACGCACATCGCGATCAGCGTGGCGCCATTCTCCTCGAAGGCCTCCGCCGCGCGGTCCAGGACCGCGGCCCGCTCGAGCGCCGGCGTCCTGTCCCAGGCCGGCTGTGCCTTGCAGGCCAGGGCGAGCGCCTCGTCCACCAGCGCCGTATCCGCCTCCACGACGTCGCCGACGACGCCGAGGTCGGCCGGATTCGTCACCGGTCGCAGGGATCCGTCACGCTCCTTGCCGCCGACGATCGGTGACGCGCGCCACGGGCGTTCGCCGGCCTTGCGACAGGCGCCTGCCAGCCTGGCCTGCTCCGCCCCGTCGGCCAGGTTGATGCCCATCGAGTTGGAGCGCTCGTTGCCGAACATGCGCAGCGGCAGCGGGATGCGCGGATGGGGAATCGAGCTGTAGCGCTCGACCTCGGTCACGGGGTCGCTGACCACGTCGGCGGCCGGCACCCGGTCGTCCACGATGCGGTTGACGAACGAGGTGTTGGCGCCGTTCTCGAGCAACCGCCTGACGAGATACGGCAGCAGGTCCTCATGCGAACCGACCGGAGCATAGACCCGGCATGGCACCGGCTGGCCGTCCTGGTCCTTGAGCTGGTCGTAGAGTTCCTTGCCCATGCCGTGCAGTCTCTGGAACTCGAACCGCCGGCCGTTCGCGCGGGCGACGTGCATGACCCAGGACACCGAGTGGGCGTTGTGCGAGGCGAATTGCGGATAGAGTCGTTCGGTGCCTTCCAGCAGCTGTCGCGCACAGGCGAGGAAAGACACATCCGTATTGGGCTTGCGCGTGAACACGGGATAACCGGGCAGGCCCCGCTCCTGGGCTCGCTTGATCTCGGCGTCCCAGTACGCGCCCTTCACCAGTCGCACGTTGATCATGCGACCCGTCTCGTCGGCCCTGCGGCCCAACCAGCGCAGGACGTCCAGGCCCCGTTTCTGGTAGGACTGGACAGCCAGGCCCAGTCCGCCCCAGCCTTCCAGCGACGGAGCGGACAGCAGCTGGTCGAACAGTTCCAGCGAAATTTCCAGGCGGTCGACTTCCTCGGCGTCGACCGTGAAGGCCACGCCCGCCTGCATCGACGCCAGCGCCAGGGCCTCGATTCGCGGCCCGAGCGTCTTCAGCACGTCGAACCGGTTGGAATACTCATAGCGGGGATGCAGCGCCGAGAGCTTGACCGATATGGACGGCCAGGCCTCGGGCGGCAGGCCGCTCCGGGCGATCGAGCTGACCTGGCGAATCGCCAGCGAGTAGGCCTCGAAGTAGCGGTCAGCATCCTGCATCGTCAGCGCCGACTCGCCCAGCATGTCGAAGGTGTAGCGATAGCGGGTATTGCCGCCCGACGAGGCCCGCTTGAGCGCCTCGTCCATGTTGCGACCCATCACGAACTGGTGACCCATGATGCGCATGGCCTGGCGAAAGGCCGCGCGCACCATCGGCTCACCCAGCCGCCCCGCCAGCCTGGCGAGGAATGACGACGGACTCTCGAGATCGGACGGCGCGGGACGCACGATCTTCCCGGTCAGCATCAGCCCCCAGGTCGAGGCGTTGACGAACAGGGAGTCCGCCTCGCCGAGGTAGTCGGCCCAGTTGCCGGAGGCGATCTTGTCGGCGATCAGCCGGTCGGCCGTGTCGGGATCGGGAATCCGCAGCAGCGCCTCGGCGATGCACATGAGGATCACGCCCTCGCGGGAGCCCAGGTCGTACTGCTGCAGGAACGCCTCGATCCCCGCGGTTCCCTCGCGATCGGCGCGGACCGCCTCGACCAGCGCGACGGCGTCCTGCACGACCCGGGCGGCGCCGGCGGCGTCGAGCCGCGCCATCGGCAACAGTTCACGCACGACAGCGGTTTCTTCCGACAGGAACAGGCGATTCACCGCCTGCCCGATGGATGTCTCGCCCGAAAAGCCGGCCGGCCACAGAAATTCGGTCACTGTTCGCTCCCCAGATGGTTCGACGGATTCGCGGAGCGCCCGAGGCGCGGCGCCATTATTCCAATGGTCCCGGTAGCGGTTTACGCTAAACTTGTCATCTATGCAGACATTTTCGACTAGTCTGTTGGCGGCGCTTTGGTTTAATCAACTGATAAAGAGGGGTTAATCCAGATGGATCGCCTGGACCACCGGATTCTCGAGATCCTCCAGAACGACGGGAGGATTTCCTTCGCCGAACTGGCGCGGCGCGTCCACCTGAGTCCCACGCCTTGCATCGAGCGCGTGCGTCGCCTGGAACGGCTCGGCTACATCCGCGGTTATGCGGCGCACCTCGATCCGCACAAGCTCGGGGCGCATCTGCTGGCGTTCGTCGAAATCCGCCTGGACCGGACCACCCCCGACGTCTTCGACCGTTTCAAGGAGGCCGTGGCCCGGCTCGGCGAGGTGCAGGAGTGCCACATGGTGGCGGGCGGCTTCGACTACCTGGTCAAGCTTCGTGTCGCGGACATGGAAGCCTATCGCCGAATTCTCGGCGATCGCATCGCCGCGCTGCCCGGTGTCGAGCAGACACACACCTATTTCGTCATGGAAGAGGTCAAGTCCACGCACGCATTTGCACTGCCGGTGGAATCCACCGGGCCGGCGCGGACGGCAAAGGTACGCGGCACCTGACCGCGGGCCCGCCAGGTGGAAATCGCGAATCGCGGCGAGGCGCCGCCCGCCCTAACCTTCCTGCCGCCGGGCCCGAGCGGCCCCATCCTTCACGAGCAAACCTCCCAGGTGCCAGACATGAATCCGGATACGCGCCCCGACAGCCCTGCCACGCCAGCCCGCCGCCGCTCCTGGGCGGAGCCCTGGAAAGTGAAGGTGGTGGAGCCCATCCGCATGCTCAAGCCGGAGCAGCGGCAACAGGCGCTGGCGGTAGCCGGCTATAACACGTTCCTGCTGCGCTCGGAGGAGGTCTACATC
>DATHZW010000221.1:0-4594 GCA_035458405.1 Steroidobacteraceae bacterium
CCCGGGCGGTCGCGCGCTCCTAACCGCCGAGCCGGTCCCGGATCCGTTGCATGCGTGCCCGTTCGTCCGCCGGAAGTGCCGCCGACCACGCGGCCTCGTCTCCCGCCGCCGGCAGCGGGTGGCCGAACTCGACCATCGCCGCTGGCGACAGTTCGAGCAGGTAGACCCAGACCGCGAAGGTATCGACGCCGGCGGCCGCGGCGACGTCGACGGTCAGGCGGCGAATGAGCGACTCCCGGACCTCGGCGCTGCGCCCGGCCCGGATGCGGCCGTAGATGAACAGGTGATCGTGGGCGAGCGGCACGCCGCCGATGAAGTGGTCGCCGCTGGCCACGTGCTGGAAGACGACCTGTGCGAAGTGGGTGGGCGCCCCCGTGATCTCGCAATGGGCCAGCGTCACCGCACGGGCGATCGCGCTCTTTCTTTCCGCGTCCAGCATTCCGGTCGCGGCGGTACAGGTGTAGGTCGGCATGGCATCCTCGGTCTATCTGGCGACGGAGCAGTGGTGAGAGGATATACGCGATCCGGGGCTGGGCCCCGGGACACGGCGGCCGCCGCCCCCTGCCGGCCGTCCGTTCCCCGCCGCGCCGCGTCTGCCGCTATAGTGGCAGGTGATGACCCCCGAACAACTCGATGAATTCCGTGCCGCGCTCGTTCGCCTGAAGGCCGAGCTCGAGCAACACGAGGCCAGCGCGGCCGACTCGGCCGAGCCCGTCGAACTCGACCAGGCAAGCGTCGGCCGGCTGTCGCGCATCGACGCCCTGCAGGGGCAGCAGATGGCGCTGGAGACCAGCCGCCGGCGCCAGCACCAGGTGGCCCGGGTGGAAGGCGCGCTGCGCCGCATGGATGCCGGCGAGTACGGCACCTGCTTCAAGTGCGGCAAGCCCATCGACCTGCGCCGGCTGGCGGCCGACCCGACCCAGACGCGCTGCACCGAGTGCGTGGACGAGTGATGCCGCGCGCGAGCTGACGAATCGATCCACCGCCGCCACGCGGGTGGCGGCATCTGGCCCCTGGAGTCGTGCATCCATGTTGACCGTTCATCACCTCGAGACCTCGCGCTCGCAGCGCATCCTCTGGCTGCTCGAGGAACTCGGCGTTCCCTACGAGATCACGCTGTACCGCCGCAACAAGGCCACGCGCCTCGCGCCGCCGGAGCTGAAGAAGATTCACCCGCTCGGCAAGTCGCCGGTGATCACCGACGACGGCGAGGTCATCGCCGAGTCCGGCGCGATCATCGAATACCTGGTGGAGAAGTACGGCCACCTGGCGAAGGGCGACCTGGCCGGGCTGCAGCCGGCGCCGGGCACGCCGGAGGCGCGCCAGTGCCGCTTCTGGATGCACTATGCGGAAGGCTCGCTGATGAACTGGCTGGTCATGAAGCTGGTGTTCGTGACGCTCCCGACACAGCCCATGCCGTTCCTGGTCCGGCCGATCGTGCGGGCGCTGTGCGCCAAGGTGCAGAAACAGCTCATCGACCCCAACCTGCTGACCGCGGCGGAGTTCATCGAAGAACACCTGGGCCGGCACCGCTGGTTCGCGGGGCCCGGGCTCAGCATGGCCGACTTCCAGATGAGTTTCGCGGTCGAGGCGCTGCTGTCGCGCGCGGTCGGCGAGGGCAGCTATCCGCACCTGGCCGTCTATCGTGAACGCATGCGTGCCCGCCCGGCCTACCAGCGCGCTGAAGCCAGGGGCGGCCCGACCCTCATGGCGCCGTGATCGGGCGGGACCTCGTCCCGGGTCCTACTCGAGCAGCTCGAACCCCGCGTGCTTCGCCGCGCGACGATCGAACGTCACCGTGCTCGAGCAGCCGGCCCTGGAGCCCAGCCGCAGGATCAGCGCGTCGCTGAAATCCGCCTTCGAACCCGGTTCACGGAAGTCGAGCAGCGCCAGCCACACGGATTCGGCTTCCTGGACCCGGACATGGGGCGCACTGAGCAGGCCCTCGACCGCCGTGGCCACCGTCTGGCGATCGGCGCCGTAGGCCGCGACCATGACCCAGACGACTTCCACCAGCGCGACCAGCGACAGGTAGCCCGGATTCTGTGCCGTCAGGTCGTGCTCGAGCAGCCGCGTCGCGGCAGCCGCCTGCGCACGGTCGTCCTGCGCGAGGTAGCGCACCACCACGTTGGTGTCGAGACCGATCAAGGGCGCCGGCCCATGCGCGCAATCGCGCGGTTCATGTCGTCGATGCTGACCGGCCTGCGTGGTTTCGGCAGGATGCCCTTGATCCCGGACAGCTCCCGCTTCAGCGGCAACATCAGGAAGCCCTGCCGGGTCTCGATGAACTCCACGCGGTCGCCGGCCTGCAGCCCGAGGCGATCGCGGACGGACTTGGGTAGCGTCATCTGGCCCTTGCTGGTCATGGTCGTGCTGGTCATGGTCCGGGGCGCCTCCTTACCTGTTGTAAGGAAGCCTACGCCCCACCGGGCTGCGCTGGCAACGGCCCGACGATGGCGCTGCCGGACCAGCGTCCCACACCCGCGTGCGGGGCATTACGCGGAAATGCGGCGGGAATGGCCGCTAATGGCCCACAATGGCCTTCCGGTAATTGCCTGACGGGACACACCATGCGCCGCCTCGAACTCGTCTCCTACGGCCCGCTGCCCGGCGCCGTGCGCTTCGCCGAGGCGCCGCTGCCGGCGATCGGCGACCACGACGTGCGGGTCAAGGTCCAGGCCGCGGCGCTGAACCCGATCGACTACAAGGTCATCCACGGCGCGCTGCGGGTGGTGATGCCGCTGCAGTTTCCCGCGCCGCTGGGCTTCGACTGCGCCGGCCGCATCGAGGCGGTGGGCGCCCGGGTCGGCGACTTCGCGCCGGGCGACGCGGTCTACGTCCGCGCGTCGCGCCAGCGCATGGGCAGCCTCGCCGAGTACCTGGCAGTCGAAGCCCGCTTCGTCGCGCGCGCGCCGCAGCGGCTGACCGCGATCGAGGCGGCGTCGATCCCGCTGGTGGCCCTGACCACCGTGCAGGGGCTGGTGGACCGCGCGCGGGCGCAGCCCGGCCAGCGCGTGCTGATTCACGCCGGCTCCGGCGGGCTGGGCAGCTTCGCCGTGCAGTACGCCCGGCACGAACTGGGCCTGCAGGTCACGACCACGACCAGCAGCCGCAACGCCGACTGGGTCGCCGGGCTCGGCGCCGACACCGTCGTCGCCTACGACCAGCAGGACTACAGGGCGCTGCCCGCGCGCTACGACATCGTCTTCGACACGCTGGGCGGGGCGACGACGGCGGACTCGTTCAAGGTCCTGCGGCGCGGCGGCACGGTCATCAGCGTGGCCGGCCCGCCGGACTGGTCGTTCGCGCGCCAGGTCGGCGCGAGCGCGCCGCTGGCCGCCGCGATATGGCTGAAGGGCCTGCCGATGGAACTGCGCGCGCGGCTGAAGGGCGGACGCTACTTCCGCTACCTGACCGAGTCGGACGGCGCGCAGCTGGCGCATGTCGCGGGGGTCATCGAGGCGGGCAAGGTGAAGCCCGTCATCGACCGTGTGTTCGCGTTCGACGAGGCCATCGAGGCGCTGCAGTACCTGGAAGCCGGCCGGGCAAAGGGCAAGGTCGTCGTCGCCATGGCGGACTAGCCGAGCTGGCCTACAGCCGCAACGCCTTCGCCACCAGCGCATCCACCCAGGAATCCGGCAGCCGCGCGAGCCACCGCCGGATCCCGGCCCCCGTCCCCATGAGGTAACGGGTCTTCGGCCGCGCCGACGTGAAGGCGTGCACGACGGCACGGGTCACCACTTCGGGCGGGGCGGCGTGCCGTTCGGCCTGCGCGGCCAGCTTGCGCAGCGCGGCGAACGTCGGCCCGTAGTCCGCCAGCGCCTGCGGCGGCAGCTGGCGTTGCAGGGCCTCGGCGTCGCTGACGCCTTTCTTCCAGATGTCCGAGACGATGGGACCGGGCCGCAGCAGCGAGACCCGGATGCCCCAGGGACGCAGCTCGCGACGCAGCGAGTCGCTGAACGCCTCCATGGCGTGCTTGGACATGGCATACGGCCCCAGCATGGGCATGGCCATGAACCCGGCGACCGAGCCGGTGTTCACGATCCTGCCGCGCGCGCGGCGCAGCAGCGGCACGAACGCCTGTGTCACCGCGACCTGGCCGACGACGTTCACCTCCAGCTGGCGTCGCAGGCCGTCCAGGTCCACGTATTCCAGCGGGCCGTTGACGGTGATGCCCGCGTTGTTGAACAGGCCCCACAGGCCAGCCTCGCCCACGGCCTGGCCGACGTGTTCAGCGGCGGCTGCGACCTGGCCGGCGTCGGTGACGTCCAGCGTCAGCGTGTCGAGCCGCTCGACGCTGCCGGCGGGCGCGGCGTCGCGCAGCCGGGCGGCCGCGGCCTCATCGCGCACGCCCGCGAACACCCGGAAGCCTGCGTCGAGCAGGGCCAGCACGGATGCCCGGCCGATGCCGGTGGAGGCGCCGGTGACGACGATGGATTTTAGAGGCGTGGTCATCGGGGCTTCTTCCTCGTGGCGTGCTGACGGTAGCGTGGCGCAAGCCGGGACAAGAGTGAAGTGCAAGTTCACTCGCGGCAGCGAGGGACCGGAAAGCCGGGTGCCCGACAGTTCCCGGGCGTATCCCGCAACTCTCTGT
>DATHZW010000222.1:0-7832 GCA_035458405.1 Steroidobacteraceae bacterium
ACGCGCCCTGGGGCACGGTCCAGTTCGACGTCCGCAATGGCGAGCCCATCCCGATCCACGGCGGATCGGGCGGTTCCGGCGTCTACAACGCGATCAGCCCGGGCAGCCTGATTCCGGGGGTCGGCTACACGCCGATCTTCGCAGGCTCGAGCTACATCCAGGCGGTCAGCTTCACGCCGCAGGGCCCGGATGCGCGCGCCATCGTCACCTACTCGCAGTCCACCGATCCGGAGAATCCGCATTACGCGGACATGACCAGGCTGTTCTCGCAGTCCGGCTGGGTGAAGCTGCCCTTCAAGGAAGGCGACATCCGGCGGGACCCGGAGCTGGTCGTGATCAAGCTGAACGCGCCGCGCTGATCAGCGTTGCGTCCCGCACGAGGCCCCGGCCGCATGCCGGGGCCTTTCCTTTCCAGCACCCGCCCGCGCTGTTACTGCGCCAGCGACAACAGCAGCAGCGAACCGATGGACAGGGCCACGGCGGCCAGCTTGCGCCCGGTCAGTCTTTCCAGTCCCAGCCCGACCGACAGCAGCAGCGCCACGACGAAGCTCATGTTGGCGATCGGGATCGCGATGCTCGCCTGCCCGTACTCGATGGCCAGCAGCAGGAAGTTGACGATCAGGAACACCAGCATCCCGGACACGACCGAGTAGGCGACCTTCTTGCGCGTCATCCGCAGGCGCCTCTCGCGCAACAGCGCATAGCCGGCGCCGCCGACGATCCAGCAGAGCGCGGCGATGACCAGCATCGTCTGCAGGGTCGCGCCAGAGGCGAGCCCCGCCTTCGACACGACGCCGTAGGTCGCGCGACAGGCGGACGCCAGCACCGCCAGGCCGAAGAACAGTGCGAAGCGGCGCCCGGTGGCCTCGCCATGGCCGATCCGCCGGTAGAGCAGGAACACCGCCGCGATGCCCAGCAGTACGCCCAGCAGCGCCAGCCAGCCCAGCGTCTCGTGCAGGAACAGCACCGACAGGATCACCACGCCGATCGTGTTGAGCCGATAGATGGTCGAGCCGAGGCTCGCGTCGATGTGCGTCAGGCTCTCCAGCAGGCACAGGTTCGAGGCGGTCAGCAGCACGCCGGCCGCCGCGCCGTAGCCCAGCGTCGTCCCCGACAGGTCCAGCCCGACGCCGCTGCCGGCGACGAAGGCCGCCTGCAGGGCGGCCCAGACGAGACCGATGCCGAAGACGTAGGCGCCGCGCGAACGGTCCTTGCCGGCGTAGCGCTTGAAGACCACGTCGTTCGCGCCCGCGCAGACCAGGCTGAGAAGCGCAAAGACGACCGTGGGGGACAGCATGCTCCGCGTACCTCGGCTCTGGCGTCGACGGCGTGCTAGCGGACCTCGAGGATCTCGGCCTCGCCCTCCGCCAGCGCCACCGTGTCGCCGACCGCCGCGCCGATCAGCCGCCTGGCGATGGGCGAGACGTAGGAAATCCTGCCGTGTGCCGGGTCGGCTTCATCCTCGCCGACGACCTGGTAGTCGATGCGTCGGCCGGACGGATCCTGCAGGACGACCGCGGACCCGAACCGGACCACTCCGGCCGCACCGGGCAACGGCACGAGCTCCGCGCTGCGCCGCCGCGCGCTCCAGTACCGCAGGTCCCGCTGGGCGCGCGCCACCGCCGCGCGATCCCCGGCCGCGCGGGCGTCGGACACCGCGGCCTGCAGCCTCTCGACGTTGGCTTCGATCTGCCCGAGCCCGGCGGGCGTGACCAGGTTACGATGCTCGCTGACCCGCAGCTCCGGCAGCGCCTCGCCGTCGTCCCCGTCCGATTCCTTGACGAATGCACGGCTCATTCGATCATGACCTCGATGCCGACTCGAGCATCACACAGCGATCGGGGGATGTCCAAGCCACGGCGTCATCGGTGATCAGGCTTGCCTGGGCCGCCTGGCCCGGGCCTCCGGACCGGGCTCCAGCTCGGCCGTCTGCAGCGACACCCGCTTCCTGCCGCCGGCCACCCACTGGCGGCCGACCTCCCGGAAGCCGAACTTCGCGTGGAACCGCTCGGACACCGGATTGGCAGGCTCGAGGTCGAACTCGCAGGCCAGGATCGGCACGCCAGCCTGCGCCGCGTGCTTGAACGCATGCGCATACAGCGCCGAGCCCGTGCCGTGGGCCCGCGAGTCCAGCGCGACCACCACCCGGTCGATGTACAGGAAGCGCGGGTAACGCTGGGCGAACCACGCGTAGTTGACGCTGTCGTAGTCGGCGCCTTCCCGGAACGCGAGCAGGAAGGCGATCACGCGGCCGTCCTGTTCGGCAACGCAATGCAGCGCGGACGCCGCGTGCAGCTCGGCGAGGCGCCGGGCGGAGAGCGGACTCAGGAACTGGACCGACTGCTCGTTCAGCGCCAGCGCAGCGGAGAAATCCGCTCTTGTCGCGGGCCGCAGGTTCATGCGACCCGTCGCGGTTCCCCCGGCAAGGCGCCGCGCAATAACTTGCGCGATCCCGCCCCCGCGAAACGACGCCTCACACCACGGCCTTGGGATTCTCGCCAAAGCGGTTGGGCCCCGGAGTGCCGTCGAGCACGCAGAACACGAACAGCACGATGGTGCCCAGCACCGGCAGCAATGCCAGCAGGGCCCACCATCCCGAGCGATCCGTGTCGTGGAGCCGGCGCACGGTCACGGCGACGCTCGGGACCAGCACCACCAGCCAGTACAGGCCGGTCAGCGCCCCGACGGAATTGCCCAGGCTGAAGAGGCCCACCACCGTGTCCACGACCGACAGCACCACGACGATCAGGCAGTTGATCAGCACGAACATCCAGTATTCCATTCGTCGCGCGCGGCCTTCGAACACGGCGTACTTGCGGAGCGCCTCGAGATACCAGTTCATGCGTTCTCCCCCCTGGTTGCGCCTGCCAGCCTCGCCACCACCACGATCACCAGCACCACGAGGTAGGCGATGAAAATGCCCTGCATCCACTGCGCCATGCTCAGCCCCAGCCAGCGCCAGATGTCGTCCGTGCAGTTGCCGGTCGGCATGAAGAAGGCCGGGAACCACTCGTGCAGCGGCAGCCAGGCCGGGAACCTGGGCAGGAACGAACACACCGCGGCGAACGAGAACGGATCCGCCGCCTGGATGACGATGAGTTCACGCGACAGCACCAGGCCTTCGCCGGCGGCCAGGCCCCACGCGGCAAAGCCGAGGAACTGGATCACCGGCCTGCGGGGGGCGATCGCGCCCAGCAGCCCGGCCGCCACCAGGCCCAGCACGGCCATGCGGATGTAGATGCACATGACGCACGGGTTCAGGTCGAGCCCGTACTGGAAGAAGAGCGCCGACGCCTCCAGCGACAGCGCGGTGACCGCGAGCGCGATCCATGCGCCGCGCTTCATCGAAAAGCGCGCAATCCAGTCGATGGCGTCCCGCACGGGCATCAATGAGTCCCTTTCCTGGTTCGCACGTGGCCTTCGCCAGCGCCCGCGCCCCTCTGGCGCGGACCGCGATTCTACCCCGGCGGACCCGGGCGCCCAAATGCGGAACCCGCTCGCGGTTGCGAGGGCCGGCGCATGCGACCGCCAGACTCCGGGCATTTATGACGATATAAAACAGGCGGTTGCAGCAGCACCGGCGGGCAGGCTTGCGACAGTAAGCCTGCGTTCAGCTACGCGGCGCTAAGGTGAGGGCCAGGATCGTTCAGTCCGCGCTCCGACAACGGGGCAGATGGAGGTGGATCATGGCGACGAACCCGTTCAGCACCGCCGGCAACGTCCGGATCGGGCGCATCTGGCCGGCCCTGCTGGTGGCGGCCCTGCTGGCCGCGACCGGCGCCCGCGCCCAGGGCGTGCCGGCCACGGCGGCGCCGACGCCGTTCAGCGCGGCCGAACTCCAGACGCTCGTCGGTCCGATCGCACTGTATGTGGACGACCTGCTCGGCATCGTGCTGCCCGCCTCGGCCTACCCGCTGCAGGTGGTGCAGGCCGCGCGCTTCCTCGACGCCCGCGAGCAGGACCCGTCGCTCAGGCCTGACGATGCCTGGGACGACTCCGTCATCGCACTGCTCAACTACCCCGAAGTGCTGCGGATGATGGACGCGAACCTGGACTGGACGGCGAACCTCGGCGAGGCCTTCGTCTACCAGCAGATGGACCTGCTCGAGGCCATCCAGCAGTTCCGCGCGCTGACGCGCTCCGCCGGCAACCTGCGGAGCGACAACTACCAGACCGTCAGCGACAACGGCGGCGCCATCGCCATCGCGCCGGCCAACCCGCAGGTCATCTACGTTCCCTACTATGAGCCTGCGCGCGTCGTGACCTACTATCCGGTGCCCGTGGTCCGCTACTACCCCTACGGCTACCCCGTCTACAACTACCCGTATGCGTCCGGCCACTCGTTCAGCTCCGGCTTCTTCTGGGGCGTGACGACCGCCTTCATCCTCAACTGGCACACGCATTACGTGTATGTCTATCCTCGCCATTACGCCCAGCACCCGTACCATGGCCACCGGTACTACGACCGCTACTACGTGCGGCACTACGAGCCCAGGCGCTACGTGACGCGGGATCATCACGACCACACCTGGCGGCCCGACCATCGCCGGCACTCGTATCCGGATCGGCACTCCGGCCGCCAGGACCGATACGTTCGCGCGGACCGCAACGACGTGGCGCCGGACCGCCACCGGTCAGCGCTCGCGGCGCCGGTGACCTCCTCGCCGTCGTCTTCGACGCGCCCTGCCTGGCAGGCCCGCCGGCAGGACGAGCCGCGCTCGCCGGCGACCGACCGCGACGGACGCGCCGGCGTCCGCAGCGACGACCGTCGCACACCGCCTGCCGAGGTGGCGCAGCGAACCCAGGGAACCAGCACGCGCAGCATCCAGCGTGTCCCGGTGTCACCACCGCGAACGGCCGCCACCAACCCGGCGCCGCAGGTTACGCGCACCACGCCGCCCCCGGCGGGCCGCGCAGCCAGCCAGCACCGCGATGAACGCCCGTCGCCCCGCGCCGTGGGCACGCCGACCCGTCCCGGCTTCCCTGTCGTGCGTACGCCACCCGCCGGCACCGCGCCCGTCCCCGTCGCAGCGCCGCGCACGCCGAACCCGGCCCCAGATCGCGCGCGGGCAGAACGCGCCAGCCGCGATGTGGCGCCCCCACGCGTGAATCCGCGCGCGACGACGCGCCCGCCCCAGGCGCCGGCGACATCCGCGAACGACAGTCCGCGACAGGCGAACACCCGGCCCCCGCAGGCAGCGATTCCGGTCGCGCCCGCCCCGGCCCGCGAAGCCAGGCGGCAGGAGGCACCGCAGCAGGACGCGCGCGGGAAGTCGGGGCGCCGCACCCAGGACAAGCGCTGACGGCGCGTCGCCCGGGCAGGCGTCGCGGGGCGCGCAAGTCTCATCCTGGGTTCGTCTGGACCCCCGCTGCGGCGCCGCGCTTCTGCGCCAGGATGACTTCCGAGGGGAACAGGCACTGCTGGTAGTACTCGCGCCGCTGCACGACGAACCCGCTGCGCCGCAGCGGCTCGGCGAGCCGGACGCCGCGGCAGCCGCCCATGAGTCGAGGTGACCATTCATACAGCTGCTGGTAGATGCCGCTGCCGCGTCCCTCGCCCTCGGTCATGTCGACCAGGACCAGTCGCCCCTCCGGCTTCAGGACGCGGTCAAATTCCGCCAGCACGGCGGTCCACGCGTCCTCGTCCAGCAGGTCGAACATGTAGTTGTTGACCAGCACGTCGAACGAGGCCGGCGCTTCCGGTATGGCCATCGCGCTGCCGATGGAAATCTCGTAGTTCGACAGGCCGGCCTTCTCGAGACGCCGCCGGGCTTTCGCGAGCATGCCCCGGGAGATGTCGATGCCGACGTTGCGCCCGGACGGGTTGCTGCGGACCAGGTCCACGAACGCCAGCCCGGTCCCGACCGCGACCTCCAGGACATGCTGCCCGGGGCTTACGTCGGCCAGCTCGAGGGCGCGGCCTCTCGCCCGGGACTCGGTCAGGTACCCCCAGACGTCGTAGAACCCGGCCAGCTTGTCGTAGAGCGCCGCGGCGTCGCGCTGCGAAATCCTCGCCTTCAGCGGTCCCGGTTCGCGCTTCAACTGAAATCCTGCCGGGTGGGCGCCTTGCCGGGACGCAACTGGTCACCGATGGGCAGGCGCCGAATGCGCAGGCCCGTGGCGGCGAAGATCGCGTTGCACAGGGCCGGCGCCAGCGGCGGGACGCCGCATTCGCCCAGGCCCCGGACGCGGGCGTCCGTGCCGATGAAGTCCACTGCGATGTCCGGCGTGTCCCCGATATGCGCGATTGGGTACGTGTCGAAATTGTCCGACACCGCGATGCCGGCGGACACGTCCACGGAGCAGCGCAGGGTCACGCCCAGTGCATCGATGATGCTGCCCTCGACCTGGCCGCGCGCTCCGCTGGCGTTGATTACCGGCCCGCAATCAACCGCCGCCCACACCCTGCCAACGTCCAGCGCGCCGTCGGCGGCGACGGTCACCTCGACGACCTCGGCAATGAACGCGGTGCTGCAGTAGCCCGCCGCGAAGCCCCGGCCGACGCCCCTGGGCAACGGCGCGCCCCACCCGCACATCTCCGCCACCCGCCGCGTCACCGCGCGGATGCGCGCGACATCCAGCGCATAGTCGCCGACGACCGGCTGCCGGCGATCGGGGCCGATGAACTGCAGGAAGTAGTCGATGGGATCCATCCCGGCCAGGGCGGCGAGCTCGTCGATGAAGCTCGACACCGCGAACATCGTCTTGGTGGCGGCGACGCCGCGCCATTGGCCGACCGGCGCCTGGGAGGCGACGCTGCAGTACTCCATTCGCAGGTTGGGCACGAACCCCGACGGGAAGGCGTACTCATCCAGCTCCGTGCCGTTGGGCGCGTCGTCGCGACCCAGGCAGGTGCTGCGCGAGGCGTTGGCCAGCCGCGTGCGCCAGGCAGTGACCTTGCCTGCGGCATCGAGGCCGGCCTGCAGGCTGAATGCCGCGGCAGGCCGGTAGAAGTCGTAGCGGATGTCGTCCTCGCGGGTCCAGACGACCTTCACCGGCCGGCCCGCGGCGCGGGACAACCAGGCCGCCTCGATCGCGAAGTCGGGGTAGTAGCGCCGGCCGAAGCCGCCGCCCGAACGCATCATGTGAATCTCGATCCGCTCCGGCGGCAGGCCCAGGACCTGCTCGACACACTTGCTGAGGTCTTCGGGATTCTGGGTGCCGACCCAGAGTTCGCAATGCCCGTCCGCAACGGACGCGGTCGCGTTCAGCGGCTCCATCGGCACGTGTGCAAGGAAGGGCAGCTCGTAGTCCGCCGTGTGCGTCCGGTTCGCGGCGGCCAGCGCCGCGTCGAAATCGCCGTCGCTGCGCGGCACGACGGTCGGCTCGCCGGCGAGTGCCTGGTGGAAGGCGCCGAGGATGCCCGCGGTGTTCTCGACGCTGGCCCGGGACAGGTCCCACTCGATCTCCAGCGCATCGCAGCCCTGCAGCGCGGCCCAGGTATCGGTGGCCAGGACGGCCACCCCGGGGCGCAGCCCGGGCAGGTTCGGCGCAATCAACCGGCCACCGGCTGCGGCCGGATCGATGACGACGACGTCGACGACCCCGCTGACCGCGCGCGCCCGCGCCGTCTCGACGCTGCCGAGCGTGGCGCCCCAGCTGGGCGCCCGGGCGATGACGGCCGTCAGTGCGCCGGGCAAGCGCACGTCGAGGGCGTACAGCGGCTCGCCGCGAACGATTCGGGTTCCATCCACGTCCGGACGCGCCGTGCCGATGATCCGGTAGTCGCCTGGCGACTTGAGCGGGATGTCCACCGGCACCGGCAGCCGCGCCGCCTCAGCCGCCAGCTCGCCGTAGCTCAGGCTGCGATCGCCAGGTCCCAGCACCCGTCC
>DATHZW010000223.1:0-5276 GCA_035458405.1 Steroidobacteraceae bacterium
GGTGACGTCCCGCCGGGCAATGCCGCAGCCGGCGGCACGCCCGCCGCGCCGGACGCGGCGGACGCGGCGGACGACGGCGGCACCGGGCGAGGCGCCGGGCCCGGGCCGAGCCCATGACGGACGAAGACGGCAAGGAAGACAAGCTGGTCGAGGGGACGCTGCTGTCCCACCTCGTCGAGCTGCGCGACCGGCTGATGCGGTCGATGATCGCCACCGGGATCATGGCGATTCCCTGCCTCTACTTCGCCAACGACCTGTTCGCCATGATGACCGAGCCATTGCGCAGCCAGCTGCCGGCGGGCTCGAACATGATCGCCACCAGCGTCGTCGCGCCGTTCATGACGCCGTTCAAGCTTGGCTTGCTGGCGGCCGTCTTCTTCGCGATGCCCTTCATCCTCTACCAGTTGTGGGCGTTCGTCGCCCCCGGGCTCTACCGGAACGAGCGGCGCTTCGCGCTGCCTTTGCTCGTCTCGAGCGTGTTGCTCTTCTACCTGGGCGCGTGCTTCGCCTACTTTCTCGTGTTCCCGCTGATGTTCCAGTTCTTCATTTCGACGACCCCCGCCGGCGTGAGCATGATGACCGACATGACGCAGTACCTGGATTTCGTGGTGCTGCTCTTCTTCGCCTTCGGGCTGGCCTTCGAGATCCCTATCGCGACGGTGTTGCTGGTCCGCACCGGCCTGGTACGGACCGAGTCGCTGGGCAAGAAGCGCGGCTTCGTCATGCTGGGAATCTTCGTCGTCGCCGCGATCATCACGCCACCGGACGCCGTCTCCCAGACGATGATGGCGATACCCATGTACATCCTGTACGAGGCGGGCATCCTGCTGTCGCGACTCCTCGTCAGGCAGGCGCCGGTCCGCGATGACGGGGGCGCCGAGGCGCCCCCGGCCGAGTGAGCACGGCCTCAGCAAGATCAAGAATGAAGGCGGTTCTGCGATGAACAATCAGGCCCACGACCCGGCGGGAACCTTTCTCGGCCATCCGCGCGGGCTGTTCCTGCTCTTCGGTACCGAGATGTGGGAGCGCTTCAGCTACTACGGCATGCGCGCGCTGCTCGTGCTCTACGTCGTGGCCGCGACCAACGCCCAGAACCCCGGACTCGGCTGGGCCGAGCCCCAGGCGCTGAAGCTCTACGCCTGGTACACGGCCTTCGTCTACCTGACGCCGCTGATCGGCGGCTGGCTGGCGGACAACTACCTCGGGCAGCGAAAGTCCGTGATCATCGGCGGCGTACTGATGGCCCTCGGCCAGTTCTCGCTGGCAGCGTCGCCGACGCTGCTGGGCATGGCCGGCCCGGTCGACCTCGGCGCGCTCGGGATCGCCTTCCCGGACACGCCGGTCACCTTCTACCTCGGCCTGATACTCCTGATCCTGGGCAACGGCTTCTTCAAGGCGAACATCTCGACCATGGTCGGCGACCTGTACGAGCAGGGCGACGCGCGCCGTGACGGCGCCTTCACGATCTTCTACATGGGCATCAACCTCGGCGCCTTCCTCGCCCCGCTGGTCTGTTCGACGCTCGGCGAGGACCCGGCCTTCGGCTGGCGCGTCGGCTTTTTCGCCGCCGGCGTCGGCATGAGCCTGTCGGTCTTCATCCAGCTCCTGTTCGCACGCCGCTTCATCGGCAACGTCGGCGTCGAGCCCGCCGCGCAGCGCGCGCTCAAGCTTGCGGGCGGGGAGCACCGGCCGCTCACCCGCGAGGAGATCGACCGCATCAAGGTCATCTTCGTGATCTTCGTCTTCGTGGTGATGTTCTGGGCCGCGTTCGAGCAGGCCGGGGGGCTGATGAACCTGTTCGCCGACCAGTACACGGATCGAAGCCTGGGCGGCATGACGGTGCCGACCGGCTGGTTCCAGTCGCTGAACCCGCTGTTCATCGTGGTGCTGGCGCCGCTCTTCTCGCTGCTCTGGGGCGCGCTCGGCAAGCGCGGACTCAGCCCGTCCACGCCGGCCAAGATGTTCTCGGGCCTGTTCCTCACCGCGGTCGGTTTCATGTTCCTGACCGTCGCCGTCTTCCAGATGCAGCATGCCGCCGACATGAAGGCCGCCATGATCTGGCTGGTGCTGGCGTACCTGTTCCACACGCTCGGCGAGCTGTGCATCAGCCCCGTGGGCCTCTCCATGGTCACCAAGCTCGCTCCGCTCAGGCTCGCCTCGCTGATGATGGGCGTCTGGCTGCTGATCAACTTCTTTGCCAACCTGCTTGCCGGCTACGTCGGCGCGTTTTCCGAGCACATGGGCGAGTTCGGCTGGATGCGCGCCTTCGCCGCGAGCGTCGGGGTCCGCGAGGAGCACGCGGGCCTGCTCGGCATCTTCGGCGGCATCGCCGTCGTGCTGATCGCTTTCAGCGTGCTGCTGTGGTCCATTTCCGGACGTATCGTCAGCTGGATGCACGGCGCCGAGGACGTTCGCAAGGCCTGAGACCCGGCGCATCGCGCGACGGGAGGGAGGACGGGGATTCATGGATACCGGCGATCCGGCCCGGCAGCTGACGCTGCGGGCGATACTGCTTTCCGTCGTGCTGACGGTCGTGCTCGCGGCCGCCAATGCCTACCTGGGCCTGTTCGCGGGCCTCACGGTGGCCACGGCCATTCCGGCCGCGGTGGTCTCCATGGGCGTGCTGCGGCTGTTCGGCAAGGTCAGCGTGCTGGAGAACAACATCGTCGCGACCGGCGCATCCGCCGGCTCCTCGATCGCCGCCGGGACGATCTTCACCATTCCGGCGCTGGTGCTGCTCGGCGCCTGGCAGCGCTTCGACTACTGGTGGGTGCTGGCGATCGCGGGGCTCGGCGGCCTGCTCGGCGTGCTGTTCTCGGTTCCGCTGAGGCGCACGCTGATCATCGACCAGCAGCTGAAGTTTCCCGAGGGTGTGGCCACCGCCGAGGTGCTCAAGGTGAGTTCCGCCCCCGGCAAGGGACTCCGCGCGCTGGGCCTGGCCGCCGCCGCCGGCGCCGCGTTCAAGGTGGCGCTGTCGGGCCTGAAGCTGTCGCCGGAGGCCTTCACCGCCGCCGGCTACGTCGGCGGCAGGGGCATCGGCTTCTTCGGCTTCAGCCTCTCGCCCGCGCTGCTCGCCGTCGGCTACATCGTGGGACTGAACATCGGCGTCCTGATGCTGTCCGGCGGCGCCTTGTCCTGGTGGGTGTTCATCCCGATCTACAACGCGTTCTTCCAGGACCACGATCCGGCGCTCGCCTCCCAGCTGGTCGGCGCGAGCGCGGAGGCCGCGGCCTGGGCGATCTGGAGCGCACAGGTTCGCTACATCGGCGTCGGCGCCATGCTCATCGGTGGCCTGTGGTCGCTCTGGACGCTGCGCGGTTCGCTGCTGTCGGGCCTGAAGAGCGGGCTCGGCATGCACCGGCTGGGCACGGCCGATGTCCCGCATACGGAGCGGGACCTGCCCATGAGCCTGATCCTCTACGGCATCGTGCTCTTCGTCCTGCCGCTGTTCGCGCTTTACTACGTCGTCGTCGACAGCTTCGGCGTGGCGCTGGCCATGGCCTTCATCATGGTCGTCGCGGGCTTCGTCTTTTCCTCGGTCAGCGGCTACATGGCCGGCCTCGTCGGCTCCTCGAACAACCCGGTTTCCGGGATCACCATCTCCACCATACTTTTCGCGTCGCTGGTGCTGCTCGCCATGCTGGGCCGGGGCTCGACCGTCGGCCCGGTCGCCGCGATCATGATCGGCGCGGTGATCTGCAACGCGGCCGCCATCGCCGGCGACAACCTGCAGGACCTGAAGGCCGGGCAACTCGTCGGCGCGACGCCGTGGCGGCAGCAGGTCATGCTCGCGATCGGCGCCGTGTCGAGCGCCGCGGTCATGGCGCCGGTGCTGAACCTGTTGCTGGACGCCTACGGCATCGGGGCGCCGGCGCGCGAGGGCGTCACCCCGCTGGCGGCGCCGCAGGCGACCCTGATGGCCTCTGTCGCCAAGGGCATCTTCATCGGCGGACTGCCGTGGGCGATGATTGCCATCGGCGCGGCCGTCGGCGCCTTCGTCATCCTCATCGACGAGCACCTGCGCCGTAGCGGCGCCGCCTGGCGCGCGCCCATCCTGGCCGTTGCCGTCGGGATCTACCTGCCGCTCGAGTTGTCGACGCCGATCTTCGCGGGCGGCCTGCTCGCACACCTGGTGGAACGCTGGCATCGGCGCGCCGGCGACGACTTCGATCCCGACAAGCTCGACCAGACCGGCCTGCTGTTCGCCGCCGGGCTGATCGCGGGCGAGGCCATCTTCGGCGTCCTGCTCGCCATCCCGATCGTCCTGAGCGGCGACGCCGACGTCCTCGCCATCGGCGAGTCGCTGCGACCCGGGCAATTCGCGGGCATCGTGGCGCTCACTGCCGTGGCCTGGTGGATGTACCGCACGGCGACGAGCGGGGCGCGCCGGCCCTGACCGGGGACTTCCGCTCTTTTCGGCACCGCACCCACCGCCGGCGACCGAGGCGCTGAATGGAAGAAAGCAAGCCGCCCCCCGGGGCCGCGACCAGCCACCGCACGCGGGTGGTCCTGGCGCTGGCCGCCGTGTACGTCGTCTGGGGATCGAGCTACCTGGCGACGAAGGTGATGGTCTCCACCGAGCCGCCGTTGCTCGCGGCCGGCCTGCGCTTCACGCTGGCCGGGCTGCTGCTGGGGGCCTTTGCGTGGTGGCGGGGCGGCCCGCCCAGGCTTTCCGCAAACGAACTGCGCCACCTCGCGGTCGTCGCCGCGGGCAGCGTCGTGGTCAGCAATGGCCTCAACGTGCTCGGCCTGCAGCATGTCGCGTCAAACGTCGCCGCGCTGCTCAACGCCACGCCGGCGCTGATCATCGGATGGCTCGGCACCTTCGGTCGGCGGGCCACGCCCCTTTCGGGGACGGCTCGCGCCGGGCTGGCGCTGGGGTTGCTCGGCGTGCTGCTCGTCCTCGACCCGGGCGACGGCTTCGCACAGGGCGGCGCGCTCGGCTGGCAGCTCGTGATACTGCTCGGCTGCGCTGGCTGGTCGGCCGCCACCGTCTATTTTCGCAACGCGACGATCGCCAACACGCCGACCATGTTCCTGTCGCTGCAGATGCTCCTGGGGGGCGCCGGGCTGCTGGC
This sequence comes from Steroidobacteraceae bacterium, assembly GCA_035458405.1. Taxonomy (GTDB): domain Bacteria; phylum Pseudomonadota; class Gammaproteobacteria; order Steroidobacterales; family Steroidobacteraceae; genus SG8-30. The sequence continues at coordinate 5,079 of DATHZW010000223.1, forward strand.
CGTTGCGGCGCTGAGCGGCGAGCCGATGAGCATGCAGTGGACGCCGCAGGGTACCGCGGCGTTCCTGTGGCTGACCCTCATGAGCTCATGCCTGGCGTATTCGGCCTTCTCGTTCCTGACCCTGAACACCGCCCCCGTGGTCGTCGGCAGCTATGCCTACGTGAATCCCTGTGTTGCCGCGCTCCTGGGCTGGCTCGC
>DATHZW010000224.1:0-3860 GCA_035458405.1 Steroidobacteraceae bacterium
GATGGCATCACCATACAGCCTGTCGGGGTCGTCGCCTTCCCGCAAGGCGTCGAGATACAGCCTGGAGCCGAGGTCGGTCAGCAGCAGGAAGCCGCGGTCCGCGTCGCGCTCGAGCACCTGCGGAACGTTGACACCCGCTGCCGCCAGGATCTCCGCGATCTGGATGAACGGACCGAGGTCCTCCCGGCCCGGCGGGGCGTCCATGGCGATGTACGTCCGCCCGTCCTGCCAGACACGGAAATACCGCCGAAAGCTGGCATCGGCCGACGCGGGCGCAATCCGCGCAGGCGCACCTGCCAGCAATCCCGCCAGCCAGGTCTCGAGTGCTGCCTTGCGAACGTCGGTGGAAATATTTAGGTCCATCGTGGGAGGACGTGGGCTGAGCTGCCATTATAAACTGTGCGGACAGCGACCCTGTGCCGGAGCCCGGTTCCTGCCGGGGCCCGGGACTGGGTCGAACCGAAGGGAAGCCAGCGCCGTTGAGATCGTTCCTTGCAAGCTCCCTTGTCGCCGCGCTGCTGTGCAGCCCGCCGGCGCATGGCCAGGCGACCAACTGCCCGACAGCGGCCTCGCCGGATCAGGCACAGGACACGAATCCCGCCGCCCTGGATACGGAGCCGACCGACCAGCCGATCCAGATCGAGAGCGCCGGCGCGGAGGTCAGCCGATCCGGGGACGCTGCGCTGCTCGGGGAGGTCACCGTTCGCCAGGGGAATCGCACCCTGTACGCGGAAACCGCCAGCTACGACGCCGCCACCCGCGCCATCAAGGTCGAGGGCGACGTCGAATACCGCGACCCCGAGCTGCGCGTTCGCGGCGCGACGGGCACCTGGAACGCCGACCGCGGCGGCAGCTTCAGCGAGACCGAGTTCGAATTGCCGTCCCGCCCGGCACGCGGGTCGGCCGACCAGCTGTCGCTGTCTCCGAAGGGAAACCTGACGCTCAAGGGCGTGCTGTTCACGACCTGTCCCGCAGGCAACGACGACTGGCTGTTCAAGGCCTCCAGCATCGACATCGATCGCGACAAGCAGCAGGGCACCGGCCGTAACGTGCGACTCGACTTCAAGGGAGTGCCCCTGCTCTACGCGCCGTACATCTCGTTCCCCGCCGGTCCGGCGCGGAAATCAGGGTTCCTGTTTCCATCTGTCGGCACCTCCAGTTCCAGCGGCTTCGAGTTCGGCATTCCCTACTACTTCAACCTGGCGCCGAATTACGACGCGACGCTCGAACCGACATGGCTCAGCCAGCGCGGGCTGGAACTCGGCGGCAATTTCCGCTACCTGACCGACCAGAGCCGGGGCCGGATCGACGGGCGCTTCCTGCCATCCGACCAGAAGGCCGACCGCGATCGCGGCTATGTCCGGCTGCGTCACCTGACGGATTTCACGGACTCGCTGCGCTTGTCCGCCAGCCTCGAGGATGCAAGCGACAGCCGGTATTTCGAGGACTTCGCCCGCGGCCCGGAAGGCACCAGCATCACCTACCTGGAGCGGCGCATCGCGCTCGAGTACCTCGGATCCGGCTGGCGCGCCTCGGCGCTGCTGCAGAATTACCAGACCATCGACCAGACCATCGGCGAGCCCGACCGTCCCTATTCGCGCGTGCCCCAGCTGGTCTTCGCCGGCGACTGGCCTGTCGCGGCTGCCGGGCTGGCTGCCGGACTTGCCGGCGAGCTGGTCCGCTTCGAGCGGGACTACGGGGTCGTCGGCACCCTATTCGATGCCGAACCGGCGTTTTCCTGGCCGGTCCAGGCGCCCGGCTACTTCTTCGAGCCGTCCGCGGGCTACCGCTACACCGCGTATCAGCTGGACGGCGTCGCGCCTGGCGAATCCAGGTCACCGTGGCGCGGGGCGCCGATCGTCTCGGTCGACGCCGGCCTGGTGTTCGACCGGCCGGCCGGCTCCCGAGGCAAGCTGGTCCAGACCCTCGAGCCCCGGGTGCTGTATACCTGGGTTCCCTACCGGAACCAGGACGAGTTGCCCGTCTTCGACAGCGGGCTGCCGGCGCTGGACATGGTGCAGTTGTTTCGCACCAACCGTTACGTCGGGGCGGACCGGCTCGCCGACATGAACCAGCTGGCGGTCGGCATTACGACGCGGTTGCTCGAGGCCAACAGCGGCCGGCAGTACCTCGCCGCGACCATTGGCCAGCAGTATTTTTTCGAACAATCGAAGCTGGCGCTTCCGGGAGAGCCGCCGGACCAGAGGAATGCCTCGGACCTCATCACCGAGCTCGAGTTGTCCGCATACCGTAACTGGAACGTGGACCTGGGGCTGCAATGGGACCCGCAGGACTCGAGCACGGCCCTCGGGCAGGCCAGCGTCCAGTACCAGCCCCGCGGCGACGCGGTGGTCAACCTCGGTTACCGCTACCGCGCGGGGCAAGTCGAGCAATGGGAAGGCTCGACCGCCTGGCGAATAGGTCGCCAGTGGACCGTCTATGCGAGATACGTCTACTCGGTCCGCGACGCGCAGAGCCTCGACGCCTTTGCCGGCCTGGAGTACGAGTCCTGCTGCTGGCGGCTGCGCGTGGTGGCCAACCGCTACATCTCGAACCGCACAGGCTCGCAGGACACCTCCCTTGCCCTGCAGCTGGAACTCAAGGGGCTCTCGTCGGTCGGAACTACGTCCAGCGCTTTCCTCGAGCGGGGCATTCGTGGATACTCCCGCGACCCCGAGCCGCTGCCCTGAGCCTGCCGCAAGCACATGAAATACCTGATCCCGCCGCTGACCCTCGCCCTGCTCCTGATGTCGTCCGGAGTGCACGCCCAGACGCAGGAACTTTCCACGCGCGGCCAGCAGATCGACAAGATCGCCGCCGTCGTCAACGAGGGCGTCGTCCTGAAGAGCCAGGTGGACCAGCAGTACGAAGCCGTCGTTGCACGCCTCAAGGGGCAGGAAGGGCAGATGCCGCCTGCCCAGGTCATTCGCCAGCAGGTGCTGGAACGGCTCGTGCTGCAGGAAATCCAGGCCCAGCGAGCGGAGCGGCTGGGGATCGCCGTCTCCGACGAGATGCTCAATACGGCCCTGCGCGACGTCGCCCAGCGAAACGGCATTCCATTCGACCAGATGCCCATGGCCATGGCCCGCCAGGGTGTCGACTACGCCGCCTACCGCGAGGACATGCGGCGGGAGATAGCGCTCAGCCTGCTGCGCCAGCGGGACGTGTTGACCCGCATCTACGTGTCGCCGCGCGAACTCGAGCAGGCCCTCGATCGCCAGGCAAGCCAGGCGGACGACAACGCCGAGTACGACGTGTCGCACATCCTCCTGTCGCTGCCGGAATCGGCCACCGCCGAGCAGATGAACCAGGTCGAGCAGCGTGCCCAGGAAATCCAGCAGCGCGCGGTTGCCGGGGAAGATTTCGGCCAGCTGGCGATCACCTACTCGCAGGCCCAGTCGGCGCTCGAGCGCGGCAAGCTGGGCTGGCGCCGCGCCGCCCAGCTGCCGCAGTTCATCTCCGAGGAGGTCGCGAAGCTGGAGCCCGGGCAGGTGTCGCCGCCGCTGCGCACGCCGACGGGCTTTCACATCGTCAAGCTGGACGCCGTACGCGGCGGTGACGGTCCCATGGTCGTCGAACAGGTCCATGCCCGCCACATCCTGCTGCGTCCCACCGAGGTGCAGGACGACGCGACGACGCGACAGCGGCTGGAGGACCTGCGGGAGAGGATTCTCGCCGGCGAGGATTTCGCGGCGCTGACCAGCATCACCTCGGAAGACCCCGGCTCGGCGGCGCAGGGCGGAGACCTGGGATGGGCGGCGCCTGGCACTTTCGTGCCCGAATTCGACGAAGCGCTGGGAGCACTCAAGGAAAACGAGATCAGCAAGCCTTTCCGCACCCAGTACGGTTGGCACATCGTG
>DATHZW010000225.1:0-3096 GCA_035458405.1 Steroidobacteraceae bacterium
CTGGCCGACAACTATCCCGAATACGAGCCGGTGTACGAGGAAATGCCAGGCTGGCGCGAGTCGACGGTGGGGCTCAGGTCATACGACGAGCTGCCCGGCAATGCGCGCCAGTATCTGGCGCGCATGCAGGAGCTGGCCGGCGTGCCGATAGACATCGTCTCCACGGGACCCGATCGCGAGCAGACCATCGTCCTTCGGCACCCCTTCGACTGAGGGCGTGAATCCGCGGAGAGCCTGCTTTTCTGTTCGAGCCCGTCCGCGTGACCGGCCGGCCATCGCGACCAAAGCGGACGGTCCCGGAAATCCCCGGGTTACGAGTCGTCACCCGCGAACAGGCAGCGCATCAGGTCGCGCTCGCGCTGGTCGATGCTGGCGAGGAACTCGCTGGCGCCGTCCATTCGCCTGAAGGCCTTGTAGCCCCGCTCGAGGAAGTCCTGCAGCTCGCCGTAGCCGGCCGCGTGGGCGGGGCCGCGCGCAAGCCTTATCGCGAGGCCGACCTCGGGACGGTGGGCGACTGAATCCAGCAGCGCGCCGATTTCGCCCACCAGCCGGATCTGCAGTTCACGTTCCGCCGGCCGGCCCGCCGCCCGATACGCGGCGGCATAGGCGGCGGCGTCCGGTGCTGCGGGCTCCATCAGTTCCGTCGCCGTGGCGGCGTCGAGTTCCATGGTCAGGACGTGCAGCTCGAAAGCGCGGACCAGCGCCTCGAGTGCGGCCGTGGGAAGGAAGCGCTTGAGCTTGTCCAGCGCACGTATGATCTGCTCGTCGCGGCCGCTCAGGTCGTGGGGCCCGTACAGGTCCGCCAGGAAGAAGTCGACCGCGTCCCGGTAACGGGGGCTCTGGCGAAGGTCGCTGTAGGTCCCGGCCAGGCGCCGCGACTGGAATGCGGCCAGCGCGCGGCCGCGGGCGGCGAGCCCCGCGTCGCGCCCGATGCTGCCGCGGGCCTCGCGATAACGTGCGATCAGGTCGTCCAGCCTCAGCCTGACCGCTTCCCGATCCATTTCCCGGCGGCCGTCAGGCGCGATCCGCGACCAGCCGCCGCAGGCGATTGAGCGTCCGGTCCAGGTCGCGCAGGACGCGCGTGTTGGCCCTGCGTTCCCTGTCGAGCGAGGCGTGGAAGGTCCGCCTTTCGGCCAGCAACACCGAGCGCCGCAGGCGCAGGCCGTGGCGTTCCAGCAGGGGCCCCAGCGTGGCGCTGTGCCGCCTGAGGTCGCGGCGCACGCGCTGGTAGGCATGGTCGACCAGGCGGCGGCGGTCGGCGTAGCGGAACACGTTGGCAAAGAACATCTGCTCGTCGTCCCGGTCGGGTTCGAACAGCAGGATGTCCGACTCCGGGAACCGGGAACCGTAGCCGGCCATGCCGACCATCATGCGTGACTGGATCAACGAGCGGAATGTCTGCCCCAGCACCACCGCGAGACCCCTGTCGGTCAGTTCGCCGTCCGGCTTGTGGCGGCCGCCGCGGGATGCGTCGTAGGCGACCAGCGGGTTGATGCAGAAAACCAGGTCCGCGCCGTCCGCCAGTACCAGCGAGGCGTGCATGGTGCGAAGCAGCGCGCCGTCGGCATAGACGTTACCGTCGACCTGGACCGGCGGGTACAGCCCCGGGAGCGCCGTGCTGGCCTGGATCGCCCTGGATATCGGCACATGATCCATGCCGGATTCGCCGAACCGTACCGCTTCGCCCGTGTTGAGGTCCGTCGCAACGATGTAGAGCCGCCTCTTCAACTCCCGGAAGTCGTTGGTGCGGCCGCGCGCGCTGAACACGCTGCGCATGAATTCCTCGAGCGGCTCGCTGTCGAAGATGCCGTTGGGCAAGGCGGCGGTCAGCGGGTCGAGGACCTCCGCGAAGTTGCGCGCAAGCGGCGCCCTGGCGTAGTAGCGCAACATGCGCAGCGCAAGCCCGGGCAGCTTGGCCGCACGGAAAGCGAATTCGCGGTAGGCGGGGTGGAGGAAGATGCCTGGATGGGCCATGACCTCGGCGGATTCATTGGTGATGATCAGCCGCCCCATGTCCAGCGGCGTCAGGCCGTTGGCGAGGCCGGCCGCCAGCATGGACCCGGAGCTCACGCCGACGTAACCGCAAAGGTCGTTGAGGTCGAGCCCCTCGATGCTCTCGGAGAGTGCCTGCAAGGCGCCCAGTTCGAAGAAGGCGCCCAGCGGACCGCCCCCCGCCAGCGCGATGGCGATGCGGGTTCCCTTGCGGCGCGGTCTTTCTGCCAGTTGCGGAGTCAGCATCGCTGCCTCCCGGCGCGGTTCAGGCTATCAGGACTTGCCCTTGGGCGAGGCGCTCGGGCGCGCCCCTGAACGCCTGGGCTTGCGGGCGGGCTTGCGAGCCGGCGCAGCGCGCTTCCTGGCGGCCGGCCTGGAGCGGCCGAGCCTGTCGACGCTGTGGGTGAGCTCGTCGACCTTGCGCGTCAGCGCGGTGATCTCCTCGGCGGTCGGCATGCCCAGCTGGTGCAACGCCCGCTGAACGCGCGTCTGGAAGATCTTCTCGAGGTTGTCCCAGGTCTCGGTGGCCTGGCCCTTGACGCCGCCCACGTGACGGTTGACCGATTTCTGCGCTCCCTGAAACGCCTGCATCACCACCTTCTGGGCGGTGTCCATGGCGCTACCCTGGAGCTTGGCGCCTTCGCGCACCAGCTCCTCGAAGAACTTGGTCCCGCCTGACTGGGCGCGCGACATGGCACCGAGGCCGGCCGACCAGATCTGGTTGGCCGAATAGGGCGGGCTGGCGTCGGGCTTGGCCTGGTGAGTCCTGGTTCCGCCCAGCTTGCCTTTCTTCTTTGCAGCCATCATCCACTCCTTGCCGCGCGCGGCTCGATACCGGTACCTTGGAGCCTAGAATAACCCGTTTCCGGCATCCGCGGCGTCGCCAGTCCTACGCGGCGTCACGTCAGTACTTGCCGCAGGAGGATTGAACGATGGCTGGCGCGCAATGGAGCAAGTATCCGTACGACCAGAAGCCCGTTTCCTACGCCGGGGACGCGCTCCGCAAGGCCTGGCCGCGTCTGCACGCGGGCGATCTCGAGCCATTTCCCGAGCCGGCCCGTCTGGCGAAAGCCTCGGGAACGAGGCTCGACGCCCCGGCCGTGG
>DATHZW010000226.1:0-3474 GCA_035458405.1 Steroidobacteraceae bacterium
GGCGCACTCCGGGCATAGATTGGAAGCTAACCGGCCTGACCCTTTTCGGCCCGGACTGGAAGGAAATGAGTCATGCCTGCTCCATACACAGGCGGCTGCCAATGCGGTGCCGTCCGGTACGAAATGACCGCGGAACCGGACGCTGCCTATGTTTGTCACTGCACTGATTGTCAAAAGCAGTCTGGCAGCGCCTTTGCTATGGCGATTCGCGTTCCCAAGGAGCGATTTCGGTTACTGAGCGGAACGTTGAAGAAGTTTGTCCGCCGCTGCGACAGTGGTCGCACCATGGATTGCCTGTTCTGCCCAGAATGTGGGACGCGCATCTACCACGTGTCGGAACGGTTCTCGAACTACCGCAGCGTCAAGCCTGGAACGCTGGACGATCAACGCTGGAACAAGCCGACGCATCACCTTTTTGTCCGGAGCAAGCTGCCGTGGGTGCTGATCCCCGAGGGCGTCGTCGCCGCCGAGGGAATGACCCCGGATCTCGGCTGGCTCGGCAAACGCCCAAGCTAGAGTTCGAGCGCTGATTGATTGGTAGGCCGTGGCGGATTCGAACCGCCGACCAACGGATTAAAAGTCCGCTGCTCTACCAGCTGAGCTAACGGCCCCCATGGGAAGGGCGCGATTTTATCAGCCCTCGCCCCCGCTTCGCCACCCGTTCAGCGCTGATAGCGCGTCGAATCGGGAATTCCGGCGTCCGCGAAGCCCTTCTTGCGGATGCGGCACGCATCGCACGCGCCGCACGCGCGCCCCGCAGCATCCGGTTGGTAGCAGGTGACGGTCTCGGCCGCATCCACCCCCAGCTCCATCGCCAGCTTCACGATTTCCTTCTTCGGCAGATCCACCAGCGGCGCACGAATCGAGATCCGCCGCCCCTCCACCGCCGCCTTGGTCGCCAGGTTCGCCATCGCCTCGTACGCCTTCAAGTACTCGGGCCGGCAATCCGGATAGCCCGAGTAGTCCACCGCGTTCGCCCCCATGAAGACGTGCTGCGCCTGGAGCACCTCCGCCCAGGCCAGGGCAAGGGACAGCAGGATGGTGTTCCGCGCGGGGACATAAGTGACGGGGATCCCGGAGGTCGCCCCCTGGTCCGGAACCCCAATTTTCTTGTCGGTGAGCGCCGAGCCGCCGAACTGGGCGAGATCCAGCTTCACCACCCGGTGCTCGAGGGCCCCCAGCCGCTTGGCGACCTTCGCCGCTGCAGCCAATTCAGCCCCGTGGCGCTGTCCGTAATCTACCGAGAGAGCGTAGCAGTCGTACCCCTCGCGACGCGCCCAGCCGAGCGCAGTCGCAGAGTCGAGCCCCCCGGATACGAGGACGACGGCCTTCAGCGCTTGACCGACTGCTGCAGCCGCAGCCGCGCCTGGTCGGCCGCGGTGCTGCCGGGGTACTTGGCCAGCACCTCCTGCAGCGTCGCCTGCGCCGACTTCACGTCGCCCATCGCCTCCTGGGCGCTCGCGATCGACAGCATCGCGTCCGCGGCCTTGGGATCGAGCGGCCACTGCTGGATCACCTTCTGCAGCGCGCCGATGGCGTTCCTGTAATCGCGCCGGCCCGAGTAGCCCATGCCGATCCAGTACTGCGCGTTCGGCGCCAGCTTGCCGTTCGGGTACTTCACCAGCAGCTGCCCGAGCAGGTCGATCGCCGCCGAGTAGTTCCCCACCTTGAACTGGTTGAGCGCACTCTCGTAGGCGCGCCTTTCCTCCTCGGAGGGCCCGGCCTCGGGCGGCGGCCTCGCCGCGACGGCCGCCTGCTGCTCGATCGCGCTCTCGAGCTTGCGCAGCCGCGTGTCGATGTCGACGTAGAGGTCCTTCTGCCGCTTCTCGGCGACCTCCATCTGGTAGATCAGCACCTCGATCTGGCCGCGCTGCTTGGCGAGATCCGCGCGCAGCGCCTCGAGCTGGCCGGCGAGGTCGAGGATCGCGCGCCGCTCGATCGAGGTCGCTTCCAGCGCCTTCATGCGCTCGCCGAGCCGCTGCTCCATCTGCTGCAGCTGCAGCAGCGTCTCGGTGCGCACTTCCTCGATGCGCCGGCGCGCCTGGTCGTCGCCGCCGAACAGCTGCGCCTGGGCGGTGCCGGCCAGCGCCACGAGCAGCGCCGCGGCGACGCCACGCACGGCGTTCATGTCAGTACTCGCCCGTGTACAGCATGTCGCTGCGGCGGTTGCGCGTCCAGGCCTCCTCGGTGTGGCCGAGCTCCTTGGGCTTTTCCTCGCCCAGGCTGACGGCCTCGACCTGCTCCTCGCGCGCGCCCAGGAGCAGCAGCATGCGCTTCACGCCCTCGGAGCGGCGCTGGCCGAGCGCGATGTTGTACTCGCGGCTGCCGCGCTCGTCGGTGTTGCCCTGAACCAGCATCTTCAGCTCGGGCTGCCCGCGCAGGTAGGCCGCGTGCGCCTCGATCAGCGGCTTGAACTCGTCCTTGATGTCGTAGCGGTCGAAGTCGTAGTACACCGAGCGCGCCGCCAGGACGCTTGCCGGGTCGCGGTGCGGCGGGACACCCGGCGTGGGTGCGGGCTTGCCGCCCGTCAGGTCGACGCCGGTGACCGGCTTCGAGGGCACGCCCTGCGTGCCGGGGCCGGGCGCCGGCTGCACGGCGCCGGGCTTGCGGTCCTCCACGCCCGCCGGCGGCTGCGTGCCGGGCGTTTCCGTGGTCGCGCACGCCGCGAGCGTCGCGGCGATGAGGATGCTCAGAAGTATTCGCATGATCGACCTCCTTCTCATGGATTTAGGGGTCCCCAGGCCGGCTCGCGCACGTCGCCGGCCGTGACCGAGAGTCGCTGCTTGACGCGCCCGTCGGCGGAAACCGCCGTGAGCACGCCGCGCCCCGCTACGATGGTCGCCAGCAGGATCAGGCGGCCGTTGGGGGCGAAGCTGGGCGACTCGTCGAGGTCGCTGTCGGTGAGGATCTGGGTCTGGCGCGTGGCGAGCTCGAGCAGTGCCAACTGGAACCTGCCGCCGTTGCGCGCGATGTAAGCAAGGCTGCTACCGTCCGGGTTGACGCGGGGCGAAACGTTGTAGCCGCCCTCGAACGTGACGCGCTGCGCGTCGCCGCCGCGCAGCGCCATGCGGTAGATCTGCGGGCTGCCGCCGCGGTCGCTGACGAAGTAGATCGAGCGGCCGTCTGGTGCGAACGCCGCCTCGGTATCGATGGCAGCGCTTTGCGACAGGCGCTTGAGGCCGCTGCCGTCGCGGTTCATCGCGTAGAGCTGCGTGCCGCCTTCTCGCGACAACGACAGCACCAGCTGGCGGCCATCGGGCGACCAGGCCGGCGCGCTGTTGCTGCCGCGGAAATTGGCCACCGGCCGACGCTGGCCGCTGGAGACGTCCTGCACCCAGACGACCGCCTTCTGCGACTCGAAGGACACATAGGCCAGTTCGCGCCCATCGGGCGACCAGGCCGGCGAGATGATGGGCTCGACGCTGCTCAGCGCCACCTGCCCGCCCTCGCCGTCGGCGTCGGTGATGCGCAACG
>DATHZW010000227.1:0-2247 GCA_035458405.1 Steroidobacteraceae bacterium
AGCACCGCGTTGGCCTGCTTGCGCTCGACGTAGGCCCGGAACAGGCCTTTCAGCTCGTCCTCCCACTCGGCGCACCAGGGGAACGCCTCCTCCAGGACCCGCTGGAGGGCCCATCGCGAATTCACGCAATGGGAGTAGATCGCCAGGCAGGTGTCCTTGCGCGGGAAGCGGCGCTGCTGCGAGGACAGCCCGAGCTGTTGCCGCAGGACATCGATGACGTCCGCTGAATCGCCGCGGTCCATTACGCTGAAGGCCACATCGAGCCCGACGGACAAGTGGTACTGCCGCAGCAGCCGGTTCCCGATCGAGTGGAACGTGCCCGACCAGGGCAGACGGATCGCGGGCATCGGCCCGCCCGGGCGCCGGCCGGCGAGGGATGCGGCGACGATACGCTCGGCACGGCTGATCATCTCCAGCGAGGCGCGCCGCGTGAACGTCAGCAGCAGGATGCGCGCGGGATCGACCCCCTCGAGGACGAGGTGCGCGACCCGGTGCGCGAGCGTGTTGGTCTTGCCGGTCCCGGCGCCGGCGATGACCAGCAGCGGACCCGCCGCGAACCGCCCGGAATCGTCGCGGCGACCGAAACTGGCGGCTCGTTGCTGGGCGGGATTGAGCGACTGCAGGGAGGCGGCGGCCATGCGCACAGTCTAGCCTGAGAGCTGTATATCCATCCAGTTCCCCCGCGCGACCGGCACGGACTCAATTTCCGGCCGGTGTCGCCCCGATCGACCCCAGTTCCTCGAGCAGCCGTTCATACGCAGCGTCCCCCGCCTCGCTGTCGTATGAGAGCGTCGCGAGGGACGGTAGTGGCGCATACCGGGTGGGATCGGTCGCCGCGATGGCGGACTGGGCATCCAGGTGCCCGGCATGACGGGTCGCCGTCCGGGCCCGCAGCCGGTGCCGCTCGGCCAGCACGCCTGCCCGCGCGTGGCAGGCGACCTGCAGCGCCCGCGCAGGCCCGGCAGCCATCGCCGAGATCCGCTGCGAGTGCCGGGCCGCGGTGAAATTCCCGTCGAGTATCAGCCCCAGGCCGGCCCCGAGGACCGCCTCGGCGACGCCCAGCTGCACCTCGAAGGCCACGACGCTCAGCCGGCGCGACCACGCTGCGTCGCCGGTGCCGAGAACGTCGAACAGGATCTCCTTGTACCCGTCCTTGGCCAGGACCGGCCAGCCGGTGTCCCGCGAGAGCCTCGCGGCCAGCGTGGACTTGCCGCTGCAGGGCGGGCCGGTGACCAGTATCAGCCAGGGCTGGCTCACGGCCGGCGCTCGCGATGACCCTGAGGTGGCGGGCCCAGGCCCGCGGGAAGCCCGTTGGCCCGAATTCCGGGGGCCGCGGCCAGGCGCCGGGGATATGATCCGTCGCTGGCGCCGCCGAGCGAGAGCAGGAAGACAACCGGTGAACGCAGCACCCGGGCCACCGTGATGAAAGGGCCGATCTCGAGACAAGTCTACGCCGGCCGGGTCATCGACCTGCGCCTGGAGCGGGTCGAGCTTCCGAACGGCGAGGCGATCGAGCTCGAGCTGGTCGGGCATCCGGGCGGCGCGGCGGTCGTCGTCGTGGACGCAGGCGACCGCGTCTGCCTGCTGCGCCAGTATCGCCACGCAGCCGGCGGCTGGCTCTGGGAACTCCCGGCCGGCAAGCTGGCGCCCGGCGAAGAGCCGCTTGCAACCGCCCGCCGTGAACTGGCCGAGGAAGCCGGGGTCTCAGCGGCCAGCTGGGAGAGCCTGGGCGCCGTCGTCACCTCGCCCGGAGTGCTCACCGAAGTCGTTCATCTCTTCCTGGCCCGCGAGCCGGCAGCCGCCGTCGCGGCGCCCGAACCGGGCGAAGTCTTCGAGGTCTTCTGGGTGCCGCGCGCCGACGCGGTGCGCCGGGCGCTCGAGGGCGACATCACCGACGCCAAGACCGCGATCGGGTTGCTGAGGGCCGAGGGCAGGCTGGGCCTCCCCGGACCCGGCTGAGGGCGGTCCCGGCCAGAGCCCGGATCGCTGAAGTCCGCAAAGTCCGTCACATTTTCAGGATGGCGGGGAGCGATATGCTGGCATCGCGCACAGCTGCTTCCGGCGCAAGGATGCCAGGGCGACCATGACTGATACCGCCAAATTCAAGACCGACGACGGGCTCGCCGAGCTTCACAGGCTCGAGGAGACCCGGCGCGACGGGCGCGGGCGAATCGAGTACGACGAGCTGGGCAACGCGGTCTGGGTTCCCTACGGCGGGCTTGGCAGCAAGGAAACGCTCGAGCTCCT